>CAMNGG010000174.1 GCA_946537975.1 uncultured Treponema sp.
TTCAGCTTCCTGTGCAAACATAGCAGCACCCATTCCAAGAATTGTAAGGAAAGAAACAAACTTCTTCTTCATATCTATACTCCTTTTGAATTTCTCACAGAGCAAACAGAGGACACAGAGTTTTATTTTTTTCTCCTTTCCTCTTTTGCTCTGTGAGGAATTTCTTATTATATTTCAAACTTAAATGGTTTGAACTCTTTACCAGTTTCATGGAAGAACTTGCTGAAGAATTCGTAATACTGAAGACGTATTACCTGAATTGCAACAATCATTCCTTCCAGCACAATTATGAGGGCATTGCCCGCAATCAGAACGATGATTCCGCCGACGCTGCCCGGTCCGCCAACCATATTGGTAAGCGTAAGAATTGTAAAATTCAAAACTGCGTGAGAAAGCGCAAAGGCACCAACACGCACAAAGCTAACTGTATTTGAAAGATAGCCCGAAATAACTTCTATGATTTCTACGACACTCGAAATAATATAAGTACCAAAGCCGTTTTCAAAGAGAGGCTTTTTACCTTCCATTGCCCGCTCAAAAGGTTCAGCAAAGGCGGCAAAGAAAAGGGATACGGCGATTATGATTATGTCATAAGCGGCTACACTATGCTTTGCGAGAACAATGCGAAGTACAAGGGCAATTACATACCAGAAGAAAACAGCCCCGGCAATTCCGTTTTTACCAAAAATCGCTTCTGCATATTTTCTGCGGGAAAAATTATTTATGATGTTTAAAAGCAAACCGCAGGTATTGATTACAAAACCAATTGCGACCGCTACTCCAAATACTCCAAACATTACATAAATTGATTTTGGATCCGCAGAAGGCATAAGGTGAAGAATCGGAGCATGAGGCTTTCCAAAAAGGCCTGTTACAAACTCTGCGAATGGCTCAAGAAGGGTCTCAGTTCCAAAGAACTCGCCTGTCAAAAGTCCCATAATAGAGCTTGAAACTCCTATTGCCATAAAAATCGGCGCAAACTTATTCCAGGCACCAACCTTTATTACCTTGCAGGCCATAAGGATTCCAAAAAGAACAAAGAAGAGTCCCTGGCCAAAATCTCCGAACATAATTCCAAAGAGGATTGTAAAGAAAACTGCAACAAAAGGTGTCGGGTCTATTGCTCCGTAAACCGGAGAACCGTATGAGAAAATCATACGTTCAAAGCTCTTTACAAGCTTACCGTGTTCAAGCTTTACAGGTACCTGTTCTTTTCCAGACATAACCGATGGAACCTCAAAAGGCTCATAAGCACGAATAGCAATCCGCCCCTCAGTAAGCTCGTCCAGCCCCTTCATGTAGCTTTCTGTTTCGCTGGCCGGAATCCAGCCGGTAATACGGTAAACAAGCTCTGTAGATTCAAGACGGCTGGTAACCTCTTCTATCTGAACGGCAATTGTAAAGCAGCCAAGAAGATGCTCAAGCTGTGCCCGGTGAGTTTCTGCGAAATTTGATTTTTCTGTATTTAATTCTTCAAGCAGTTTTTCTGCCTGAAGCTTCTTTTCTTCAAGTCCCTTCAGCGCAGTCTCCGGAACACCCTTAAAGTCTGCAGGAACTTCAAGCTCAACAAAGTTGTGATTTTTAAGCTCCGCATCAAGGGCAAAGCGGCCCTTTTTAGAAGAAGCTACCAGAATATGAGAGGAATCATTTCCCAGCTTAATAACAACAGCAGAGCCTTCCAGCCGGTCTTTTAAATCTTCAAACTTATCTTCCGGAATACGGCCTATTCTAAGCGACAAAAAAGAAAGATGTTCAAGCTCAGAATAAGAAACCTGAAGATTAGAAAAAGCCATTGCTTCTTTCCAGGCATCATTTACCTTTGCGGCTTCATCAGTTGCTTCTGTAAGTCTTGTTTTTAACTGGGTATATGCGGCAATAAGACCTGCTGCTTTTTTTCGATCTTCATCGCGTGGAGCGGAACAGTTTTTGATATCATAAGCAGCATTTTCATAACCAAGCTCTTTATAGGCTTTCAAAAGGCCGTCGTAAAACTGAGAATCTATATTAAGTGCATCAGCAGAAGCTTCATCAGTACCAGCGGCACTGCCTGCTCCTGCAGAGTTTTCTTTAAGCTTAGACTGAAACTGGAAATTTTCATTTTTACCTATGTATTCTATAACAGATGAAATATCATCTTTAAGAACCATAAGCTCCAGAAGTGTCATTTCAGCAGTTCTAGCCATTTATACCTCCAATAGCATCCATTGCTTCAGCGGAATCAACATTTAATCTTATACTTTCAACAGCGGTACGTATACAGCTGAGTTCAAAATTCTTCATTTTATACCAGCCGATAAGACTGGCAGCCTGGCCCGGAAACTGATGAAAAAGTCTGGAAGCCTTTCTTGCAATTTCCACCCGGTTTCGTTTTTCAATCCAGATTGGATCTATCTGCCATACAGTGCCCGGCTCATAAGGATTTACAAGAGAAGCATATTTCCAGTTGCTCCATACCTCATATTCATCAAGCGGCCAGTCCAGAATCTTTAGGGCCGGAGCCGCTATGGGGTCACTGTGTCCAGGCTTATCTGTTACGTAAATCAGATTTTTTATAATATCCTCTGACTTCATATTATAATACAGTCTGAGTCGTAAAACCCAGACAATATTTTTAATTATATATTCCTGGCTGTAAAGCTTAAGCAGCGCTTCTCCCGCTTCACCCTTTTGTTTTAAGGCAGAAGCCCAGAGATGACGGCAGATTTGAATATCAATCTTAAAATCCAGCTCCTGCTGCTCATGAATTCCCGGAACCTTATTATACCACGAAAAAGCCGTACCTTTAGTAATTTTTTTTATATCAGGCCAGGCCGCATAATTTAACATTGAATATTTTTTCAGATTGATTAATGAAGGGCATTTTGTTTCCCCCTTACAAAGGGCGGCACCAAGCTCCTTAAGATTTTCACCTTCATACATAAGAAGCTGATCTTTTAAAAGCTCTTCAGGTTTATCATATAAACTGATAAATTGAACAAATTGATTTATAAAATCAGAAAAAGCCTTCTCCTCAATCTGCTGAGAGAGCAGTACCTCAGGAACCATAGGCGGCTGGGAACGAAAAAGCAGAGTCCATAATTCTCCCAGACTTTTTGCAGAGAAAAGCTTTTGAGCGCGACTACCTGTAAATGATTTTCCTAAGATTCCATTTGCTTTTGCAAAAATGAAAGCTCCTGCACCAGTCCTATCCATTAAAGGAACTCCTTCTTAAGACCAGTTTACTGAACAATCAGTTTATCCAGCAAAGAGGAAAAAGCCTCGTAATTCTGAGGTTTTGCGGCAAGCGATTCTTTATAGGAATCAATTTCTTTCTGATATTTTTCCGCTGTACTGTTAAGCTTCCGCTGATATTCTGCTTCAAGACGCTCAGCTATTTCATCATAGCGGGCTTTATATTCTGTATTGTATTTTGAATGTGCTTCTGAAAGTCTGCGATCTACTTCCTGAGCTGCGTCATTAATAAGCGCAGAGGCATTCTTTTCAACCTCTAAAAGATGATTGATGGCATCTATTTCCATTGTTGTTTCAGCCATATTTGCGCCCCCTGTAATGTTGTTATTCCGCCCCTGAAACAAGTTCAGGGTTCGGAATCTATCTACATTTCCATAGATTCTATAAGGTCATAAACTTCTCTTGAAGTTTTTGCCTGCAAAACATTTTTAACAAAATCAGGTTTACTTACAATCTCAAGAATATCTCTTAAGAGATGAAGGTGAGTTTCTGTATCTTTTTCTTCAAAAAGGATTTCAAAAATTACATTTACTACCGGATGCTCAGGATTCGTTTCCGGTTCGGGAGAATCAAATTCAATTCCCGACCGGCTGACTCCCATCGCAACCAGAGTGTTACCCGCAGAAGAGCACAAAGCATGGGGAACAGCAACTAAAGGAAAAACAGCAGTACTCATCTTCTCTTCCCTTGCAACAAGGGCGTCCATTGCTTCCCGTCTGTTTAATTCAGGATTTTTAGCAACCAGGACTTCCAGAAGCTCCGCAAAGCTTTCTTCTTTTTCGGAACTCTCCAGATCAACTTTTATGCTGTCCGGAGAAATGAAACCGCTGAGCATTTAACGCTCCTTACTGAGCTGATTCTGATTCTGCCCACCAGTCGCTTGTACCAGTGTCTGCAGCAGATTCTGTAGCTTCTACAGCAGTTGATGGAACAAGGTCCTTATCAAACTTTGGCTTTTTGTTTACCATAGCAAGAGCAAAAGAAAGAGCAAAGAAAAGGAAAACTAATACGAAAGTTGTTTTAGTAAGCACACTTGCGGAATGTGAACCGAAAGCAGCAGTTCCACGACCACCAAGAAGCCCCATTCCGTTTTCACCGTCGTCCTGAATAGAAACAAGAAGAACCAGCAAAAGACAAACGATTACGAAAAATACCAGTAAAACAAGGCCAATTGTACCCATAAATTATATCTCCAAAAATTTTTAATCGAATAAAGTGATAGTTATTTTAATAAAAAAGGCCGGTTTCGTCAATGGACGAGACTGGCCTTTAATAAAAGATCCCGAAACGAGTTCGGGATGACGTCATGCTGAACTTGTTTCAGCATCTAAAACTAAAGTACACAAATAGGTACGAAAGTTTCTGCCTTCAAAGAAGCTCCACCAATCAAACCACCGTCGATATCCGGCTGAGCGAGAAGCTCTGGAGCGTTAGAAGCCTTCATAGATCCACCGTACTGGATGATTACTTCATCAGCAACCTTCTG
>CAMNGG010000175.1 GCA_946537975.1 uncultured Treponema sp.
AGAACAGCATCCACTCTTTGAGCGCGATGGTGCAGATCTCTATTGTGCAGTACCTATCAGTATTGCTCAGGCTGCTCTTGGCTGCGAAATTACAATTACAGCCCTCGACGGTAAAAAACTTTCTATTAAAATTCCTGATGGAACAGCAAGCGGAAAGCTTTTGCGTATAAAAGGCGAGGGGGTACCAATTTCCGGTTCAGCACGCAAGGGCGATTTGTACGTAAAAATCATGGTTCAGGTTCCAACTCATCTTTCAAGCAAGCAGAAAGAGCTGCTTAAGCAGTACATGGATCTGGAAAATCCGCCAAAGGAACCAAGTTTATTGAATCTTTCTAAACTTTCAGATTAATAGATTGCCACGTCGCTAACGCTCCTCGCAATGACGTCATTGCAAGTTTGTAAAACGGCTAAAAGCTAATAGCTAATAGCTTTTAGCCAAACCCCTATAACCTAGAACCTAATACCTATTACCTAAATTATTGAACTTTTTTCCCATTTTTTCCGATAATATGTTAGAATAGTAGTAGTCTATTTAAAATATTTTAGTTGGAAATTAGGGGTAATCATGTACAAAACCAGGAAAAGAGTTGTTTTAATCTCTATAAATGTTTTGACTATTGTGAGCTTTATTGGAGCCTGCCTTCTGCTTTTACCGCAGAAAACTAGTGAAGGATTTTCTTGGGTAACGCTTTTAGTTGCGTTTTTAGTTTTTCTTGCAACCGTTTTCTGGGGAAACCGTTTCCGTTCTTTCCTTATGGCAAAGGTTCGAAAAGATACCCTGGAAACCGGAGAGACTGTTATTCTCAACGACTTTATTGATCGTCTTCGTTTCTGCTATTCCCTGGATGATTTCTATGTCGTAATTGGTGATGTTCTTGAAAAACAGGGAGATTGTTCTGTTCTTCTTGTTGACCGTACAAAAAACTACATTCTTTATAACAGCCCTAACCGAACTTCTACCTCTGAAACTGTAAGAAATAAGCTGGATCAGCACTTTACTGAGTCCTGGCCGGATGGTTTTTACTTCTTTGACCGCCATATTGGTGTAACTACAAATTACCGAAAGGCTCGCGGTTTCTTTATGTGCTGCGACGGCTATCATCTTTATGTATTCTGCCGTTATACAAGACTTTTTGATCTGGATGTATATAAGAGACTTTTTGAAGAGTACAAGCGTTTTGTAACCCGTTCACGAACAATTACAACTCTTTCTGAAATTTCTGCTACAACAAAGGAATGGGAACAGCTTGCCGAAACCCAGCAGTCCTTCCTCCCTCAGAAGATTCCTAATATTCCAAAGCTCAAGATTGCGACTTACTTCCGTCCGCTTGTAAACGTATCGGGTGACTATTTCTCAATTCTTCCAATTGATGCTTCAAAGACTCTGCTTATGCTTGGAGACGTTTCCGGTAAGGGACTTCCTGCTGCCCTTATCATGGGTTTGGTAATGAACACTGTAAAGATTATCGAAGACAAGGAAGATCTTGTTGGTGTGCTTCACGCTATTGATAAGGCTATTAAGGGAATGCACCTTCAGGATAAGTATACTGTATTGTTTCTTAGTATTGTTGATACAGAAAAAATGCGTATCCGCTATATCAATGCTTCAATGTCTGATCCGATTATTCTTTCTCCTTCTCCAGATGGCTACCGAATCAAACCTCTTACCTCAAATGCCTCTCTTGTAGGTATTCTTGATATGGGTGATGTTACAGTTGCGGAAAAGCGTCTCTTCCGCGGAGACACCATTTTGATGGCAACTGACGGTGTATCTGAAGTTATGGATGATAGTGGTGTAGAGTTGGGAGATACAGATATCTATAAAAAGACTTTGATGGCCGGTGCCGCTAAGGAACCTCAGCAGATGGTTGATGATATTGTAGACTTAATCTGGAAATACAACGGCGATAAAAAGCTTCATGATGACGTTACAATGATGATTGCCAAGGTAGGATACTAATATGATTTATATAATTCTTAATGTTATTTGTACACTTTTTATCATCTTCTTTACTCATCTTATTGACCGTAGAACCAAAACAGATAATCTGGGAGCTTCTTCCTTTTCTGTTGCCATGCTTGTAACAACAATTGAGTCAATTTTCTTTGTGCTTGTTCTTATAATGCGTTACTGCAATTTTGAGGCTCTGATTGTTCCTGTTATGAGAATCTGTCTTTCCCTGGACGGTATTTCCTTTGTAATTGTCGGTTTCGGCATTTTTGAAATTGGCAGACCAAAAAAACTTCTTGTAACATCCTTAATCAAATATGCTCTTATTATTTTTGCTGTGATTGTTTCCTTTATAATGCTTGGTCACGGAGAAAACAATGTTATAGATGTTACCTTTGAGCAGGGTATTGTTATTGGATCAAGTTACCTTATTCCGGAACCAGCACGAACTTTCTTCCCTCTGAACTGGAATAATCTTTATATCTATCTTTACCGCTATATTATTCCAATAACAGGTTTACTTTTCCTTATCATTCTTCAGGAAGAAAAAAATGCTACTCAGCTTGAAAAGTATCAGACTTCGGTTATGACTGAAGGTGTGCTTTTGATGTGGGCAATTAATCTTGCAATTAAATTTATTGCCGCAAGTGAACCTGCCTTCTCGCTTTTGTACCTCTACTCATATCTCTTTATGTACGTTGTTTTCTATATGGCTCTGACAAAGATTTCAGTTCCATCTGGAAAAGCAATGTTCGTAAGCCTCTTTAAGTCTCTGGTATCATATCTCATTCCGGCAATTGTTGTTGGTGTGCTTACTATGATTTTCCAGCCTTTAAATGCTGAATATTCTTCAACCTTTATTATTGAGTTTATCTTATATTCTGTTGCGGCTGTTCTCTTCTCTCTATGGATCAGTTCTGTACTTTCTACTTCTTCTAAGCTTTATACCGCAGATTACGAAGCTTCACTTGAAAAGGATCTTGCCCGCATAGACTATAGAGAAGCGGAAATGGATCAGATTACCGCAAAGATGTTTGAAATTATGCGCCGCAACGTAGAAGCCTCTTCTATGTCGGTTTACATTCTTTCCGGTCAGAACGAGCTTGATGTTGCTTACTCTTCAAATAATATGGATGTTAAGATTCCGTTGAATAATCCTATGTTCGATATTCTTCTTAATATCAACAAGAGTATTGTTGTTCAGAGTCAGATAGAAAAAGAACATGATATTTCTGCTGCTCAAAAGGAGCTTACTGATTTCTTTAAGCTTACAAAATCTGATGCCCTCTTTATTTTGAACGAAGGTCATAACATCTTTGGTATTATCACTCTTGGAAAGAAGGCGAGTGGAGATCACTACAAAGAATATGACTACAACGTATTTGTAAAGCTTTATTCTTACTTCTTCGTATTCGGTTACTACATGCGTAACATTTCAAACAAAGATGTTATCTCTGTCGTAAACCGCGAAATTAAGATGTCTTCTCAGATCATTACTTCCATTCAGGAAAACATTGATCATGTAAAGAATACCAAAGTTGATATCGGATACCTCATGGTTCCTGCCCACAACATTGGTGGTGAATTCGTAGATATGATTCGTCTTACAGAAAGCCGACACCTCTTTGTAGTAGGAGACCTTTCTGGTAAGGGTATTGCGGCTTCTATGAACATGGTCATCTTAAAGTCCATCATCCGTTCTTACCTTGCAGAAGTTCATGACTTTAAGCAGCTGGTTGTAAAGCTTAATACTTTCGTAAGAGACTCTCTTCCAAAGGGAACTATCTTTGCGGGCCTTTTTGCCCTTATTGATTTTAATACCGATACAATGTACTACATCAACTGTGGTGTGCCAGCCCTCATGATGTATACTCAGGTTTATAACAACGTAATTGAGATTCAGGGTTCCGGACATATTCTTGGCTTCGTAAAAGATCTTACACCTTATGTTTCTGTAAAAACTACAAAGCTCAACCATGGTGATATTATAATGGCTTGTACAGATGGCTTGATTCAGTCACACTCACTTCGTGGTGAACAGTTTGGTAAGGAACGAGTTCAGCAGGCTGTGCTTGATAACTCAACTTATCCTGCTCAGCGTATGGCTCAGTTTACCTTTGACGGTCTTTTGAAGTTCATGTCAAAGGAAATGGAAGATGACGTTTCAATTCTCGTAATTAAATACGAGGGCTTACCTGAAGAAGAAAAAGAAGAAGAAAAGCCTGAAGAGAAAGCTCCAGAAACTGCAGAAGCACCGGCAGAAGAGCCTGTTGATTCACAGATGGAGGCTGTTGCGGATGAAACTGTAACTCCGGAATCTGCTGCAGCAGAAATGGCTGCGGCTGCTGAAGAGTCCATAAGTGAAGAAGCGGTAACTGAAGCTGCTGTTACAGAGGAAGTGGCCGCACCTGAGGCTGAATCTGCTGTAGAAGAAGCTCCTGCTGACGAAAAGCCGGCACCTGCTGATGATATGCCGCTTCCGGACGGTTTTGAAATGCCGGATTTAAGTGACCTTGATGAAATGATGAAGGAGGCTGGTTTATAATGGAACAGTTATCAATTGTAGAAAAAGACGGTGCAAACTACCACTTATACGAACTTGAAGGCGCTCTGAATGCCTATACAATCGGTGAATTTCAGAATACCCTGTACGATGCTGTTCACAAGAACAATATAGTACTTGATATGTCTAAGCTTGTAGAGCTTGATCCTGCGGGAATCGGCTTCTTAATGGCAGCTTTTAATGACAGTGAAGATGTTGGAAATAAACTCTACTTTATGTCTATGTCGAATGAGGCAGAAAAGGCAATTTCCGCGACGGGGTTTAAATATCTCTTTAATCTGATTAATAGTGTAACGGAAGTTAACTAAAAGATAAATTGGTTAAATTGACTGCGTTGTAAAAAAATCAGTTTGTGGGACGCAGGCAAAAAGCGATAAGGGGGAACCGCCAGCGGCCGTGCGAGCGTAGCAAGCACGGGTAAGCGAAGGGCGGGGGATACCTTGTCGTTTTTGCCGTCGCTGGGACCCGCAAACTGATTTTTTTTTACTTAACGACGATGTTAACCAATTTATCTTTTACGATAATTACCTTCACAACTTCGTGGCCGTCGGTGAACTTCTTTACTCCATCGCGGGCAAAGGCTGTTTCTTTGAGCTGATCATCTGAGCTGCCAGGTGCTGCTTCGAAGGTGTCGCGTTTTTTGCCGTTTACCATTACAACAATTGTCTTTGCGTCATCCTTAGCGAAGTCCGCATTAACTGTTGGCCATGCAACATAAGCAATAGATTCCTTGTTACCAAGCTTTTCCCAGAGCTCTTCGCCTAGGTGTGGGGCATAAGGTGAGAGAACCTTTACGAAGTCTGACCACATAGCGCGTGGAACTTCCGGAAGCTTTGAGAGCTCGTTGATGAAAATCATCATCTGGCTGATTGCTGTGTTGAAGTTCAGGCTTGCTGTATCATCAGTTACCTTTTTGATTGTCTGGGCAAAGGTCTTGCGGGCAGAAATCAAAGCCTTGTCTTCGAGCTTGCCGTTGATATCGATGTCGCTCATAGGCTTTTCAGAAACAGACCATACCTTTTCAAGGAAGCGGTGAATACCAACGATACCCTGAGTTGCCCATGGCTTAGACATTGTAAGCGGCCCCATGAACATTTCGTACATACGAACAGAGTCTGCACCGTATGCCTTAATTTCATCATCAGGATTTACTACGTTCTTCAAAGACTTAGACATCTTTGCAACAATCTGTTCGAGCTCTTCGCCGGTTGCTTTTTCGTAGTATTTTCCGTCATCGCGCTGTTCAACTTCATCAACTGGAACCAGAGTTTTGTTCTTGCGCTGGAAAGCAAATGAAGTAATCATACCCTGGTTTACAAGGCGCTGGAAAGGTTCTTTTGTGCTTACTACACCAATATCATAAAGCACCTTGTGCCAGAAGCGGGCATAGAGCAAGTGCAATACAGCATGCTCGGCACCACCAATGTAAAGGTCTACAGGCATCCAGTACTTTTCTTTTTCTGGAGCACAGAAAGCCTTGTCGTTGTGTGGGTCCAGGTAGCGCAGGTAGTACCAGCAGCTTCCTCCCCACTGAGGCATTGTGTTTGTTTCGCGCTTTGCAGGCTTTCCGCATTTTGGACACTTGCAGTTTACCCATTCATCAATTGCGGCAAGAGGAGACTCACCGGTTCCTGTTGGCTGATAAGATTTTACCTCAGGAAGCTTCAATGGGAGCTCTTCTTCCGGGACAGGAACTGTTCCGCAGTCAGGACAGTGTACAAGAGGAATTGGTTCACCCCAGTAGCGCTGACGGCTGTATACCCAGTCGCGCAGTTTATAGTTAATAGCCTTGCGGCCGATTTTCTTTTCTTCAAGGAATTCCAGCATCTTAGCAATTGCGTCTGCCTTGTTGAGGCCGTCGAGGAATTCTGAGTTTACGTGGATTCCGTCCTGAGTCCAGGCCTGCTGCTGTACATCAACTTCTGATTTCAAAACTTCGATAATCGGCAGATTGAACTTCTTAGCGAATTCCCAGTCGCGGTCATCGTGAGCAGGTACGGCCATGATTGCACCAGTACCATAAGAAATCAAAACGTAGTCTGCAATCCAGATAGGAATGAGCTTTCCGTTTACAGGGTTTATTGCATAGCTTCCTGAGAATACACCAGTCTTGTCTTTTGCAAGATCTGTACGCTCGAGGTCAGATTTCTTTGCAGCTTCTTCCTGATATTTCTTTACAGCGTCTGCCTGTTCTGGAGTTGTAATTTCCGGAATGATTTTGTGTTCCGGCGAAACTACCATGTAAGTTGCACCGAACAAAGTATCACAGCGGGTAGTGTAAACTGTAAGCTTGTTATCAGTTGGTTTTCCGTCTTTGTCTGCAACAGTAAAGGTAACTTCGGCACCGGTTGATTTTCCAATCCAGTTGTGCTGCATAGCCTTTACGCTTTCCGGCCAGTCAAGACCTTCGAGGTCTGCATCCAGGCGGTCTGCATAATCAGTAATCTTCAAAATCCACTGGCGGATAGTCTTGTGAGTTACTTCTGCACCACAGCGGTCGCACTTTCCGTCTTTTACTTCCTCGTTGGCAAGACCAGTCATACAGGAAGGACACCAGTTGATTGGAGTCTGTGCTTCGTAAGCCAAGCCCCTCTTGTAGAGCTGGAGGAAAATCCACTGTGTCCATTTGTAATAGTCCGGCTCACAGGTAGATACACAGCGGTCCCAGTCGTAGCTGAAGCCGAGCGACTTAATCTGCTGTGTAAAGTGTTCTATGTTTGCGTTAGTTGTTGTCTTTGGATGTGTTCCGGTTTTGATTGCATAGTTTTCTGCAGGAAGACCAAAAGCGTCGTATCCCATAGGATGGAGAACGTTGTATCCATTCATGCGTAGGTAGCGGCAGTAAATATCTGTTGCGGTATAACCTTCCGGATGTCCTACATGCAGGCCGGCTGCACTTGGATACGGGAACATATCTAGGACATACATGCGCTTGTCAGCCGGGAATTTTTCATCCTCAGTTACCTTAAAAGTTTTGTGTTCGTCCCAATACTTCTGCCATTTCGGCTCGATTTCAGAAAACGGATATTTAGACATTAATTACTCCTTGCGAGTTTTCGCTTGCGAAAACTCGATAGTAAAAATTGCAGAATGCAATTTTTACGTACTACCTCTTATAGAAAATAATGCTAATATTATAATGAAAATTCTATATAGTGAAAATATGTGTGGAAAAATAAAATAGGTTTGATTGGCTATGTAAATTATGAATGCCTTGACAATTGTCAAAAATGTAGTATATTGAATATACAAAGAAGGGCACCACAGTAATGTGGCTGAACCTCCGTGAGTCTTTATTAAAGCCTACGCGAAAGATCAGATAGCGTAGGCTTTCTTTTTATCTACTTGCGTTTATTTCTTTTTTTGTCGAGAGCCTTGCGTATAGCATAGACAAACGACGCAACTGTAACAATAGTTGAAACAATCGCACAAAGAAGCATAATGCTTTCGTATCCTGTCATAGCAGGCCTCCTTATTCAATTGAATTCGGAGGTTCAGCCTACCACTACTGTGGTGCATCCAAAGTATAATATAGAATTGCTTAAAAATCAATAAAAAAAATAGCCATGTCCTTGACATATAGCTATTACAGTGTTAATGTAAAATAAACTAATATCAGGAGGTAGGTATGAATACAAATGCCACTGCAGTACCGATTTTTGAGGCAAAAAACAAGCTGCCTTATTTTATTCATCAGGCAGAAGAGAATGGGCCGGTGCGTATTTCACGCCATAATGAAGTTGTAGCCTATATTGTTTCAAAAGTGGATTTTGAAAAATCTGTCGCTCCAAAAGAAAAAAGCCTCGTAGAAAGAATTCAGGAAAGCCGTATTGCCTATGGGCTTGAAGATGATGATTTTGATTTAACCGAATACTACGATAGCATAAGAGAACGTGGTTATTATGGTAAAAGTGATTCAGAACATTTATTTGAGGATTAATTATGATAAGACCATATTATTTATTAGATACAAACATTATTTCTGAATTAATGAAGCAAAATCCAGCACAAAGTGTTATTGAAAAGGTAAATGAACATGAGAAGTTTTGTGCACTTTCATCTACTACCTGGAATGAACTTTTGTATGGTGTAAATATTATGCCAGCAGGAAAAAAAAGAGATTTTTACTTTGATACTCTTGTTGATAAGATTCAATCAGATTTTGAGATTATTCAATATGATAATCATGCTGCCTGGATTCAGGCAGATATTCGTTCCCGCTTAAAAGAAAATAGAACTCCAATAGAGTTTGATGATACTCAGATAGCCTCAATCGCCATTTCAAATTGTATGATTCTTGTAACCCGCAACACAAAGCACTTTGAAGCAATCCAAAAAGTTTCTCCGCTCATGGTTGAAAACTGGTTTGAGTAATAATATTTAAAATTCTACTTTACTGGCTTCGAGGTAGTTGTAGGTAATGCCGTCATTTTCTATAAGCTTGTATAAGCCTGTAACGGTGATGTCGGCTCCCACTTCCGGGAAGTCTTCCGGGTATTTATGTTCGCCCTTCCATACGAACTCCAGTCCCTGCTGGCAGCAGGCTGTAGCATCCGGAACAACTACGGCATAGTAGAGTTCACCTGTCTGTGAATCTGTGTAAGTTTCGAACCAGCCAGAAACCTTTATGTTTTTTTCTATATAGTCTTCCGGCATTACCAGCATGTCGAACATTGTTGAATATATCATTGTGGCTGACATTTTTGTAAGGTCCAGGTCGATTTTGGACGGGGCGTGTGTGTCGGTAGTTTCGACAGGCTCAACCACCGTATTTTCAGACGCCACCGTTTTTTTTGCTTCTGCTGCTGCCTGAAGTCCGGCAGTATCAGTTTTGTCTTTGGCCTTACATGAGAGTAAAGTTAAGCTTATCAGTAAAATCAGAACCTTTTTCATTTTATAAAAACTCCAGCTGTGGTAAAGAGCAGGAAGCCAGCCAGATCTATAGCAACAATTGTGCTTCCAACCGGAGTTCCAGCCAGAACGGAAATCAGAAGACCCGTAAGTGAGCAGATAACAGAAACTACTGCGGAACAGATTGTTACCGAGCGGAAGCTTTTGAAAACCCTCATTGCGGAGAGGGCTGGAAAAATCACCAGGGCAGAAATCAAAAGGGAGCCAACCAGATTCATGGCCAGTACGATAATTACTGCTATTATAATTGCGATAACCAGATTGTAGGCTGAAGCGTGAGTGCCGACTGCGGTGGCGAAATTTTCATCAAATGTAACGCAGAAGATTTTATTATAGAAGATTATGAAGGCGATTATTACTGCCACTGAGAGCCCTGCGCAAAGCCAAACCTCGCCGATTGTAAGTGTGAGAATTGAGGTTGAGCCGAAGAGGGTACTGCAGACATCACCGGTAAGGTTGGACGAAGTAGAAAAAATGTTCATAAGAAGGTAGCCGATTGCAAGAGAAGCTACGGAAATCATAGCAACGGCGGCGTCTCCCTGAATCTTTGTATTCTTGCCGGTTCGCAAAAGCAGAACGGCGCATAAGATTGTAAGAGGAAGAACTATGTACATATCATTTGGAATTTTGATGAAGGTGCCAAGCACGGTTGCCAGACAGATTCCGCCAAAGGCTACGTGAGAAAGTCCGTCGCCAATAAAGGAAAAGCGCTTAAGAACCAGGGTAACGCCCAGCAGGGAAGAGCAGAGTGAAATCAGAACTCCAACTATAAAGGCATAACGCACAAAGGGAAAACTAAAGTATTGAATTAATGTGTCTATCATATTCCTTTACGTCTCCAAAAAAGCATGCTCCGCCGCTTCCAATGTGCAGAACGTGTGTTGCGTGTTTAAGGGCAGCTTCTATATCATGTGAAATCATTATGATTGTGATTCCGTCTTTATTGAGTTCTTCAATAAGCTCGTACATCTCTTCGGTCGCAAGAGGATCCAGACCTGTTACCGGTTCATCCAGCAGAAGCATTTTCTGAGCGGCGCAGAGGGC
>CAMNGG010000176.1 GCA_946537975.1 uncultured Treponema sp.
CAATTAAATCATAATTCATAGTTGAAAAGTTTAATATTTTCAACTATGATAATTATATTATGTGGAAGACACCAGTTTTATGGACAGCAAGAGGAGCCTATACTACCGTTCGTTAGGGGTAGTGGGTCTTTTTCAAAAAACTGCAGTCTTTATACATTCTGCCTATCTGAAATAAAAGCCATACATTTTTAATGCCCCACAGTTTTACGACACGTAGTGTCTCATAAATTCAATTACGGACGGCATAAAATGTTCAACATAAATAAACAAATTCGAAAATTATATACATCTTCTATTCTGGGAATTCTTTCCCTTTCCGGTGCCTGGGTTGCAATTCTTGCTTCCCGTGGCTTTAGTCTAGCGCAGATTGGCTTTGCGGAAACTGTTTTTCATATTGTAAGTCTGCTTTTTGAAATTCCTTCAGGAGCTCTGGCAGATGTTATTGGCCGGAAGAAAACACTTGTTCTTTCCGTCATCATGCGAATCATTTCTAATGCAATTATGGTTGCTTCAAATAATTTTACTATGGTCTGTATTTCAATAGGCTTTTGTGCCCTCAACTATAATTTTGCTTCTGGATCTGATGATGCCCTGGCTTATGATTCTATGAAATCAGTTGGGAAAGAAGATTACTTTGAGAAGTACGCTTCCAATCAGCTGATTATCTATCGTGTTTGCGAAGGCCTTTCAACACT
Source organism: uncultured Treponema sp. (assembly GCA_946537975.1). Lineage (GTDB taxonomy): Bacteria > Spirochaetota > Spirochaetia > Treponematales > Treponemataceae > Treponema_D. The sequence continues at coordinate 696 of CAMNGG010000176.1, forward strand.
TGCAGCAGGTCTCTCACTCGCGCTTGGTTATAAGATTTCTTATCTCGTCAGCATTGGTTTTGCTATACCACAGCTTGTAGTAACCTGCAGTCTTACAGAAATCAGAGTTGGCGAAGTTTCTCCGCATCGTTCTATTTTTGCAGAAATAAAAAACGTATTTGCAGAAAGCTTCCGCTTCCTTAAAGTTGAAACAAAGGCAGTTATTCTTATGTTCACAAATTCTCTGGTTGGCGCCTTTGATGTTCTTCTCTTGTTTTTCTTACAGGCAAAGCTTCCCGAAGCAGGCATTCCAAAGTGGGCATTAGGGCTTGCGCTTCTGATTATGCAGACGGGTGGTGTGCTTGGAGCAAGAATTATTCTGCATGCAAAGAAGGTAAGATACAGAACAATTTTTGTAATTGCAACGCTTGTGGTACTTGGAGGAATTGCGATTGAGCATTCAGGGCTTTATGTGCTTATGACGCTCGGTGGTTTTCTTACGGCTCTTGCTGATGACGCCCTGCAGGTTCGCACAAACACCATGCTGCAGGACATGTTCCCGTCTGAGCAAAGAGCAACACTTATCTCAATTGAGTCTTTTACTTTCTCTGTGATAATGATTGTTCTTTCACCGCTGGCAGGAATCTTCTTTGAGTGGTGGTAAGCGGATTTTGCAGGATGATTTTTAAGCAATCATTTTTCTTGCCTGAAGAATGATTGCGTCGCCAGGGAAGAGCTTTTCGAACCTGGCGACAGCCTTCTGCAAAATCTCTTTTTCCTGAGCAGCAAGAATGCATTCACAGAAACCTTTTTCGCGTTCCTGTTTTGCGGCAAGGTCGTTGGTTTGATTTAGGATTTTGACGCCGGGTAGGCTCAGAAGTTCTTTCATTTGGGATTCTGACATCAGGGGGAGTTTGAGGCTTATTACAAACTTTTTGAGTTCTGCGGTGATTTCGACAGGCTCAATCACCTTAGTGGCAGGCTCTAGCACTGTAGTGTAAAGCAGTTCAAAAATCGACCTTCCGCAGGCTGCAGCATAGGTAAAGCTCATACCGCTGAGTCTTGGATTTATCTCTATGATATGCCAGTCACCTTTATCATCAAGAATCAAATCTACCTGAGCCGCGCCGCAAAGCCCAAGACCATCAGCCAGCTTCAACATCATCTCACGCAAATCATCAGTCAGCTCACAAGGTCCATATTTCACACTCTGCTTTGGACTTGTAATTCCATACTGATTCACACTGAACTCAAAAGGCGGCAGCACAGTATAGGCACCCGGCACTCCATAAATCTCAAGCCCAAACTGACGTCCCTTAATAAACTCTTCTATCAGGCGGTTCGAATTATTTCTTTTTGAATTGAGATAACCCGCAACCTCACCATAAGTATGAGCTACAGTCATTCCGTAAGAACTAAGGCCGGTTGTGTCTTTTATTATAAGCGGAAGCTGCAAACTTCTAATCTGAGCCAGTACGCTTTCCTTATAGACATTCCGCAAAACTTCCTTATTGCTTCCCGCACAAAAATATAAATCGTGATCGCAGAAAACCCCCGCCGCCACCACAAATCCCAGCCGCGCCAGCTCATTATGGGTCCGCCATTTATCAAAGCAAATCAGCGCTGTCTCAACCGAATGGCAGATTGTCCGTACCCCGGCAGCCTTCAATTTTTCTCCCACAAGAGCATCACTTACAGGCAGCCAGTCATAAGGCTCAATCCAGAAAGTCATTGCAATTGCAAGGTCAGGCTTAAGTGCTATAAGAGCTTCTGTAAAGCTTTCAATATCCGTTTCTTGCGGCAGGAAACATATTTTCTGATTTACAGCGTTATCTGATTTATCTTCCGGCAAAAACATTCCAGGCTTTTGGGTCACACAAAAAAAATCATGCTCAGGATGTGCCAAACTCAAAGCAGAAAACCCCGAAGCATTCTGAGGCATTACCTTTATCTTAAAAGTCTCTTCATTAAATGCATTTGAATTTGTACTGTAAAAAACTATTCGCATTTCATAACCTTATCAATTGACTGGATAAAAAGCTTTTCTTCTTCTCCAGACAAAACCTCTTTATCATACAATGCTTTTTCAAAAAGAAGGCCTGTCATTTCTGCAGCTTTTTTTACTTCCTCATCTTCAAGTTTTTCGGAAATAAGAGCGGTATATTCTGCCGGAGCAAAATTTGCCCGATACTTAATTTCTTTAGCTTCACCCCAGTCTATTAACTTCATAAAGACTTTTGTAAGACGGTCAATTTCCGCATTTTTTTCTTTTGAACGTCCTGCTTTTTTTAAGAAATCTTTAATTCCCTCACCGAATTTTCTGCTTTCGACTGTAGAATAGACCTGATTGTTTTGCCTTCTGCTAAAAGTGTATTTAAAGAATTCTTTGATTTCCAACCATACCTGTTGCAGGAACTTTATCAGTCTGCCTTCCTTCCAGAAGCTTTTCCACTGTGCAGAAAAAAAAGGCTTTAAGAAAAAGATGATTACTGCAAGAGAAAGAATTATAATTGCCGCCCATTTCAATATTTTAAAAATTAAATCAATTATCCAGTCTGGAAAATTTCCTTCATCAGGATACATTTCCTCCAGCATTTTCCGTAAATCATAAGCCTGACCTTGTTCATACGAAGCAGTTTCCGGCATTTCATATTTAATTTCACTTTCAGGTCTTTCCTTATAAGAAAAGCTTATAAATGCATGATTTGACGAAAGCAGCGTGGCAAAAAGAACTGCTGCGAATATTATTGCAAAAACAGAACGTAAAAGAGCTGACCTGTTCTGAATATAATTCCTGAATCCAAGAAATCCAAAAAAAATATCATTTTTGAAAATTCCCATGAGGAAGAAAATCAGAAGCTCGCTGAGAAAAAACAAAATAATAAGACAAAGTGCAAAAACATTTACTGTATATCCGTTTTTGAGTAAAGCAAAAAGGGCAAGAAAAAGAATCAAAGGAAGGACTATAAGCAGGCCCTGACCAATACGCGCTTTTGCACCAAAATCAATTGCACTTAAGTTATTATGAAAAAGATGTGTCTCAAGCTCTTTTCCTTTAAGTTCTCCACATTCATTTATGAAATGGTCATGAAAAACAAAAAGGTTATTCAAGGTATATTCAAGAATATATTGAATAATTAAAAAAGGAATCAAAATGTAGGGCTGATTCAGTTGAGAACAGATTGCACAAAGTATTACGACAAAAAGAACATAAAAAAAACAGGAAACAATATGAAGATATGGCCTGATTTTTTCCCGTACAAATATCTGTTGGATAAAAAGAAAAAGAATACCAGAAAGTCCAAGTACAAGATAAGTAAACCAGTTAATTAAAATTTTTTCATTTTCCAGATTATTCAAAAAGGGCGAAAGGAGAATTGCAATTGTAAGCATAAAAGATGTGATTGTAAGAAAAACCAGGAAACGTTCCAGCAATGTATTAAAACCTTTATTCATGGAAAGCTCCTTCGGTGTTTTTTACAGAAAGCTTTTCAATGTCTTCTTCTGAAGCAGCTTTGTGTTCAAGCTTACTTCCCAAATTGATTTTTTTCATAATTCCCACATTACTTGTATTTATATTTTCCTGATTTGATTCAACTTTCAAAAAGTATTTTTCAACTTCTTCAGGTCCAATTTCAAAAAACAGGCAACCTGCCGGCAGCTGTGGTAAAAATTTCTTTGATGGTGAATAGCTTAATTTTCCATCCTCACATTTTATAAGAGAAAGAAGATCCAGAATATAATCTGCCTGATTCTGTCCCGGCGGTAAATATGGAAAGCCTGTGCCATAAGCCGCAAAACCGCATTGCTGCCTCATTACACGAGATTTTTCTACAATACTGGCAGCAATTTCTATAGCCTTTTCAGTGTAGTAGCCCCGGTTGTGAAGATCATAATCTTCCTTTGCAAGATTCAAAAAAACAAAAAAAGGTGCATCAAAAGAAGCTTCATATTGATTTGTATAAAGTGAATCGAATTTAGCACTGGCGCGCCAGTTAATGCGTTTCTGTTCATCGCCGTTCATATATTCTCGTATAGAACGACGCATAGTAATATCCTCATAGCATGGATTATTGATTTTAAGATTTCCCTGTGGAAAGCCTGGAATTACTTCTGTAATCAGTTTAATTCTTGCGGGTCTTACAGTTATTTCAAGAGGACATGGAATTTCCGTATCTATCAGAAAAAGCCCCAGCGGATCACTTGTTCTGATTCTTACTGGTCCTGCATGAAAAAGGCCGCGTTCCTGAGAAGTTACCTTATAAGTAATTTTTTTGATTTCATGAGGTCGTAATGCTGTAACGCCTTTGTTCCCTTCATCAAAAATATAAAAATATGGAACTGAATCAAAATAATAACAAACGTGAGCCGTAAGCGGAGAAAAGTTTTTTATGGTAAATGTGATTTCTGATTTTTCTTTGCAGGCAAGTTTAAGGGCTTTTGTATTACGTTCAATTTTAATATTACTTTTTAATACAAGAGCCCAAAAAAAAGAAAAGAGAATTACTGAAAAAAAGCCAAGACATATAAATTGCAAAAGCTTGAAGGGACAAAGTAAAAATACGAATATACTTGCAGCAAAGGCCGCAAGGACAAGGGGAGAAAAACTGATTTTTACTTTTTCTTCTATAAGCTTCTGCATAAATGCAGGAATACTATTTCCGGCCATGAACTAAGAGAGTGCACCTTATACATGTGCCTTAAAGGCAGGCACTGGAACTGATTCAATCAACTCGCGGACAATACTGTCTGCCGAGTAACCTTTGAGAAGAGAATCGCTGGTAAGAATAATTCGCTTTCTGAAAACCGGCAGGGCAAGAAGCTTTACATCTTCAGGGGTTACAAAGCTTCGTCCCTGAACAGCCGCATAAGCCTGGCAGGCCTTGTAGAGGGCAATCGAACCGCGGGGAGAAATTCCGGCCGCAATTCTCAGGTCTTCTCGAGATGCACGGGATAGTGCAATCAGATAGGCAAGAACTGCTTCGTCCACATGGATTTCTACAGCTTCCTTCATGGCAGCAAGAATATCATCTTTTGCAACTACTGCCTTTACATTTTCTACCGGATGAACAAGAGAGCGCTGGGCAGTTATGATTTCTGCTTCCTGAACTTCTTTTGGATAGCCCATAGAAAGAGTCATCATAAATCGGTCTTTCTGGGCTTCAGGCAGAGGGAAGGTTCCTTCTGATTCAACAGGGTTTTCAGTCGCAAGCACAAAGAAAGGCTTTTCCAGCTGGTGGCGGCTTCCGTCCACACTGACCTGACCTTCGGCCATACATTCAAGCAGGGCAGACTGGGTGCGGGGAGTCGCACGGTTTAATTCATCTACAAGAACAATGCTTGCCATAACTGGGCCTGCACGGAATTCAAAGTTTTTGCTGTCAGGAAGCCATACAGAAGAGCCGGTAACATCCGAAGGCATAAGATCCGGCGTACACTGAATACGGCTGAAGGCGAGGCCGGAAGCCTTAGCAACTGCTTTTGCGAGAACTGTTTTACCTGTACCCGGAACATCTTCCAAAAGAACGTGACCGCCCGCAAAAAGGCAGGCAAGCACCATATCTACTACGTCAGAGTTTCCTTTAAAAACCTGACAAACTTCATTTTTGATTTTATCTGAAACTTCTTTTATTTTTGACATAGATTTATTATAGCATATTCATTAAAATACTCGCAATGACTAAAGATGATTTCCTATTTCTTGTAGAAACCGAGACTATTCACGACTTTCTTTATAAGGGCAAAACTTATACCATTACTTATGACAAAAGTCCGGATGGCCGTAAATTAATTATTTTCGGCGACATAGCAGACAAGCAGAAGTATGACTCAGTAGGCGAGTTTCTCAACAAGGCAAAAATCGAAAATCATTTTTTTAAGGACATGCTGGATATCTTTTAATGAATATAAATCATAACATTGGTCACAAGACCGTTGTTGCCCGCGCCTCTGCAAAGGCAAGCAATCAGATTAACATGACCGAGGGGCCGATTTTTTCCAAGCTCCTCAAGTTTTCAATTCCTCTTATTCTCTCGAGTGTATTGCAGCTGCTTTTTAATGCGGCTGATGTAGTTGTTGTCGGCCGCTTTGCCGGAGACAATTCACTGGCTGCCGTAGGCTCAACAGGCTCTCTTGTAAATCTTTTGATAAATCTTTTTATGGGCCTTTCTGTCGGAACAAACGTAGTTGCCGCAAACTATTTTGGAGCTAAAAAATTTCAGGAGCTCCAGGATACAGTTCATACGGCAATTCTTGTTTCGGTTTACAGCGGCCTGATTCTTACCGTTGTGGGCGTGCTTGGCGCAAAGCCGATTCTCACTTTTATGCAGTCCCCGGCAGAGGTTTTGAACCTGGCAGCTCTTTATCTTCGCATTTACTTTGGCGGAATTACAGCCACAATGGTTTATAATTTTGGTTCTGCCTTGCTCCGCGCAAAAGGCGACACCCGTCGTCCACTTTACATTTTGCTTGCCGCCGGAATCATCAATCTGGTTTTGAATCTGATTTTCGTAATCTGCTTTAAGATGGATGTAGCAGGAGTAGGGCTTGCAACAGTTATTTCTCAGGTCATTTCCGCAGTTGCCGTTCTAATCATTTTGATTAGAGAAAAGGATGATTTTAAGCTGAATCTTAAAAAACTTCACATAAACCGCATGATTTTCACAAAAATCGTAAAAATCGGCCTTCCCGCCGGCTTTCAGGGAATCATGTTCAGCTTTTCTAATGTAATAATTCAGAGTTCAGTAAACGGTTTTGGAGCAACCTTGATTGCCGGAAACGCCGCCGCAGTAAACCTTGAATCCTTTATCTATACCGCAATGAACGGCTTTTCCCAGGGCAGTCTTACCTTCTGTTCCCAGAACATGGGAGCCGGCCGCACCGACCGAATCAAAAAAATCGTCTGGATTTCCCAGGCCTGCATAATCGTAATCGGCGGAATTCTTGGGGCAATCTTCCTTTACTTTGGCGACGAACTCTTAGGAATCTTCTCTCCAAATCCCGAAGTCATAAAAGCCGGAATGGGCCGCCTCTGGATAATTTTTACAACTTATTACCTCTGCGGCATGATGGACGGCATGGCAAACTCCATCCGCGGAATCGGCCACTCACTTATGCCGGTAATTTCTTCACTAATTGGGGCCTGCATCTTCCGTATCATCTGGCTCTTTACGATTTTTTTGATTCCACAATTCCACACACCAACAACAATCTTCCTGTCATATCCAATCAGCTGGATACTGACCTTTGCGGCTAATGTGATCTTCTATAATAAATACATGAGGAAGCTAATCAAACCTGTAACAGAATAAACAGAATAAATATTCTTGACGGATATTTTATTATGATATATATTTAAAAAAAGGCACCCGCAACAAGCGTCTTGCCCCCCATTGTGTTTTTTTAGTCCTTTCGGACATTTACTCCACTCTGTGGGTCAGACAGGGTGGAGCTATTTTTTTAACTTCTCTTTCTTCTTCCGTCTACGGTGAAGGGAGCTAAGTACGTCGTAGATAAACTTGACGGCGCGAAACACCAAATCAAGAATTTCATACCAACTCAATAGCTTCGCCTCCTATTCTTTTATTTCAGCATTATGCTGATTTGAATAGGGGGCAATCCGCCCATGCTGCAGGTGCAATTTTACAACATTGATTAAACTTATTTTATTAAAAACTAAGCATACTCCTCAATCTCAAAGCATTCAAAAACTTCAAAATCACCAGGATTTGCAGTGATTATCGACGAAACGCCATTCGAAAGATAACAGGAAGCCATTTGAGTATCGTTGATTCTATTGCGGCCAAGCTTGTACATATTCATCCAAGCAAGAGTGCGCTTAAAGGAAGTGTCGTCGGGGTAGAGGACTGTTACGTTTTCTATGTCACACCAGAAATCAATAACTTCAATTGCTTCCTGGATTGTAAATGGATTTTCGAAGCGTTTTGAATCAGTTATAACGTGAAGGAACTCATTAAAACAGTTATGAAAAATCGCAATTTTAGTCTCTTCATCATCTGCAAGCTTTTCGTACAAGGCCCTTGCATTCTGGTGCCGCGGAGAGTCCTTCCAGTATAAATCAATGAGAAAACAGGTATCTAAGCCAATCACAGATTAATTCTCCCGCTGGTAAAATCTTCCTTCCAGGATGAATCAGTAAGAAAATCAGAAGCCCCGGCCTTAAGACTGACAGTGCGTGAAAAATCAAGATCCTTCAGCTTATTTTTTGATTTAAAATGAAGGTCTGCATAATCCTGCATTGCATTGCGGATAAGTTCAGCGGTTTTTCGTCCCTGTTTCTGAGCCTGCAGCTGATATTTTTCGTAGAGTTTTATGCCAATATAGAGCGTCACAGGCTTTAAGTCATATTGATATTTCATACTTTTATTATATGTATATATTATATGTATGTCAAATTTATTTTTCAATCAGTTTCAATTTTTTACTATTTTTGATATTATATTTTTATGAACATGGAAGCTTTTATTCTGGGCTGCGGGGGAATGCAGCCTTTGCCATATAGACATTTGACATCTGTTTTGCTGCGACGCGAGGGTGACCTTTTTCTTTTTGATGGCGGCGAGGGCACTCAGGTAAGCCTTAAGAGGCTGAATCT
>CAMNGG010000177.1 GCA_946537975.1 uncultured Treponema sp.
ACCTTTACACGGTCGTTAGAAGCAGTAGACGCTTCTTCCAGAGTACCAATCAAAGTATCAATTGCAGCACCAAGCTTTACAGTTTTACCATATGAGTTAGTTAGAACAAACTCCAATTCAAGATATTGTGTGTTTTCTTCAATAACAAACTGAGGCTTAACTTCAAAATCTATTCCTTCTGGAATCTTCACCTCTTTTGGTTCAATGTTTTCCCTGTAAGTATACAGAGCTGCAAGCTTTCCTTCTTCATCCAGCTTAACCCAATAATCAGCTCCATCAATATTCAAAACAAACTGAAGGCCGCTTCCACCAAAGCTGCTCTCATACCAGTTATTTCCATCTGAACTTCCTACAATATCAATACCACCAAAATAATCTTTTACAGCCAGTGATTTATCAGCTATTAAAGAGCCAAATCTAAAGCCAAGTCCACCCCTTACATCAGCAGGCAGCTCATAGGAAAGATTTTTTGTTACTGATTTTTTTGAAGTCTCAGTAATTATCTTATATTCAGGAATTTCAAACTCAACAGAATAGGTTTTTGTTTCAACATTTGTATCCTGAGCCTGAAGCTCATAACTTACACAATAAGTGCTTCCAGTTTTTTCGCTATAAGCCTCGTATGGAATTGTAATACTTCCGTCAGCTGCAAATATAATTCCAGAATCATTCTCTGAGTCAATTTCTTCATCATCACACTTAAGAAGAGTTTTTATAATTTTTGCTTTAGCATATTTATAAGGAGTAACAACAATATCACCCTTATAATTTAAACTTGCAGACAAATTTTTGTATTCGAGAATTTCCGGATCAAAAGTATTGGCAAGAATTGTTCTGTTCAATTCCTCGCTCTGTCCCTTTTGAATAATCTTCAGGGCATCCAGCTGAACAGTTTTATCTGCTTCAACATGAATGATAATATTATAAATGTGAGTTGGCTCTGCGTTCTCAGATGTCGAAACCTTTATTGTATATTTGATTGAAGTTCCTGCATTTTCACTTGAATTTTCAATCGTAAAGTTTTCTTCAAACTCGGAAAGCTGAACTCCAGCCACACCTTCTTCTGAACACAAAATCCAGCTTGCATCATCAGCATCAGTAAGATTAGCATTTTCTGAACGACTCTTTTCAACTGTAATATAAGCCTCTGTATAAAGAGCTGCAAAACTCAAAACTTTTTTTCCGGCTTCAACATTTATTGCTTTATCAATATTGTAAGTATATGAAGCCTTAGACATGCCTTCTTTCCAGTCGTTCTTAAATGCATCTGGAGTCTTTCCATCAAACATAAGATTCTTGAGTCGGGTTTCTGTTGTGTCGGCACGAACAATGTAAAAATCTCTTGTGGCAGTTACTCTTTCTCCTTCTTTACCATTAGTTACCTTTATTGTAACTTTTGTAGTTCCAAGCGGAATGTTTTCTACAAGATTTGTCCAGCTGGTAAGCATTGCACTGTTACCCTCGGCACGTGTAATTGTCGCTTTTACGTCTCCGCTCTTTTCTCCTTCTCCCAGACTTGTGTTATTCGGTCCAAGAATGTGTTCACAGCCTTCCACAGAAAGAAGCTGATTCTGCTGCTGAGAAGTGAGAGTCATATTTACAGAAGTTTCTTCATATTTCAAATAAATATAATTGTCCCATTTTAGTTCACCGTTTCCCGTACCTACCTTATAAGAAACATTTTTTAAGTCCGGTTTTTTGAATGTAAAAGTTCTGTTTCCTATTACTACTTTTGTAATACCACGCGGTAAATCTTTTGATGAATTAAGGCCTTTATCTATACTACCGATAGTTAGTTTATAACATTCTGTTGAATCATCTTTAAGCTTTTCACAATTGCCAATAATCTTTTCAAGCTTAGCTTCAGAAGAAATATCTCTTTCTAATCCATCCTCTGTATTTGTGACACTATAAGAAAGTTCTGCATCCTTATCCAAAGGCCTGAAATAAATTTCGACTTTATCTGCAAAGGTTGTAATTGTATCAATATCTTTTACTGAGTCCTTTACCTGGTATGCAACCTTTGTTTTGGTCTCCTGTCTTTCTATTGTTTTTGTTGATTCGTCTTCATATGTAACATCAATTGCTAAAGCGGTAATTTCCTGATTCAAATCCCCGGCCTTAGTCATCAAGATTTTATGATATAAGGTATCTGCCCGCTTTTCTTTTTCATACCCATTCTGATTTATGTGATAATATTTATCACTTACAGTTTTAATCCATAAAACTTTTTCAATATTTGAAAGCTCTTTATTACCAATTGAAACAATTTCTTCCTTTACAGAAGTTTTATCAAAAGATTCGCTCCAAAGTTCTGGACGTGTATTTTCAGAATCGGAAATTCCATAGCTAACTATCGTTCGTTTGTTTGTTGGACTTGCCTTTAATTTTACTTCAGTAAGATCCTTACGGCTATCTGCGCTGAGTATCATTTTATATTTTGCAAGACTTCCTTCGCTTCCACCTTTATATGAAGAATCAAAATCCTCAGCAAATTCCAGTCCATTATCAAAGCCAACAGATGGACTAATTTCCAGACTCTCTAAAGAAGTATCTCCATCTTCCGGCTTCTCAACATAAAGTGTATAAGTTCGAGAAATCATAGTTTCATCGGTAACTGTAAATGTAACCCGGGATTTACCACCCACAAGATTAATCTTCATCCCTTCTATTGCAGGAACTTCCCCATATTTCGTGATAACCTTAGGCTCCGAAATCTCAACATCCTCCGACGCTGCAATCGCATCAATGTCTATAGAGTCAGCATTCTCATCTACAATAAGAGTGTAAGTAGAAATCGAAGAATCAAATTCAGGAATCAGTTTTGCCCTTGAGTTCTCATCAGCCTGCTCATCTACAATTTTTATTTCCAAATCTTCAAGCCGTGAATAGTCACCAATTGCAAGCCCATTTTCCAAAGCCTCTTCAAATTCTTTTTCGCTAACAGTGTCTTTATATAAATCACGAGTCAAAGTAATTTTATAAGAAAGGCTTTCGCCATTTGTAGAATGAATAGTTGCCCTTACCTCTGTAATTCCAATTGGAATCTCAGCAGCAATTTCATTTGCATCATAATCCTCAAAATCTGTTGAATGATATTCAACATCTTTATCACAGGCCACTTCTGTCTGCCCGCTGATATACTTATAATTTACTTTTTCCTTTGTTCCCAAAACAGGGTCTGTAATTTCTTTGGAATATACCGAAACCTTTCTTTCAAACTCTGCAACTTGTTTTAAATTCCATTCAATTTTGTTATCACTATCAGAAAGATAACAGCGGAACTTCATAGCATTATCAGAATCGGTAAGGTCTTTTATTTCGTATTCATTCTGCAGCGGATTAAAATTGATTTTATTCAAACTATAATCCTGAGCACTAAGAGCCATCAATCCGCGATCTACAAATTTTTTAGTCAGGATAATTTTATATTCATTTTTGTAATAATCATCATCAGCAATAACCCTGCAGTCAGCTACAGTCACACCATAAGGCAAATCTGCAGAAATAAAAGAAGCAGCACTTTTTGTTTGTAAGCTATAACTAACAGGTGCCGATCTTTCAAGCTTTTCAGCATGCTGAGCTTTTATTGCCCTATAGACAATCTGATTTCCATTACTATCTGTTACACTTTTATCTTCATATTCCGGAATATATTCCCAGATCTGTGTTAAAGTCCACTCAACCTTTGCATTTACATCATTAACAAAACAACGCAATTCAACTGGCCCATCTTTACCAGTTAATGTTACGTTACTTCCGTTTTTATAATCAGGAGTATAATCAGAAAAATCTTCTGGAACTTCTCCAACAAAATAATTTTTTTGTTTTGCTGAATATTTAATTTGATTTTTGTTTTTTTCCGAGGCTTTAATTACTACCAGTCCATTCTGAGTTTCTTCACGATTTTCATCAACAAAGAGACTATCATCTCCAGCCTTAAAAGAAAAATCTTCGTTTATAACATTTTCAAAAAGATTAGAACAGCCTGAAAAAATAATTCCGGTAAAAGCTGCCAATGCATAAGCAATATATCTGCGCTTCATAAATCAAAATACCTCTTAAGATTCTTTTCTTGTTACGATGAATTCTACCCTTCGATTTTTCCACCAGTTATCATGGTCTTCCCATTTTGCAATTGGATTCATTCCACCGTTTCCTTTATATGACAGAATTTCTTCATCTAATCCATTTTCAATTAGAAGCTTCATAATTGTCTCTGCTCTTAATCTGGAAAGTGGAATCAGCTCCTGTCTATTTTCGCGTTCAGTATTAGAAACATTATTTGCATAACCTTCTACAAGAACTTCTACTTCTCCATGCTCAGCAATTTCTTTTGAAAGAATTTCCAGAGTGTCCAAATTTTCCTGTCGTTGTTCTTCAGAAATTTTTTCAAAAGTTGCCCTGTCAGGATCAAAATGAATTGTGTTTACAATAATCTTCCACTGCTTATCTGGAATTACTACCTGAAAAAGAATTCCTGTTTTTACAGAATCTTCATCTTTCAATTCAGAAATGCCGGTTCTCTCTTTATCTTTTACTGAAGGAATAACCGTAAAGCTTGCTCTATAATCATTCCTTGAAAAAACAAGTTCACCATCTGCAGATTCACCATCCCAGACTATCTGACTTGGATGCCTGCCATGTCCTTCATATCTTCTTATTTCCTGATTCTTTTTATCAAAAATTGAAACTGCCCAATATTCAGGCTCTGCTTCAAGATATTCTGTTCTTAAATCAAAAATTGCAACATCGTTAATTCCATCTCCATCCGGAGTAAAATCTTTTTTATTTTGAGCAGTAATTTTTGCACTCGGTTCCGGCCATTCGGAAATCATTTTTTCATAACGTTCCTCTTCTCGTGCGCGCTTAATATCATTAATGACTCCCAAAGGATATGCACGTACACCAGCATAAAGGCGGCCAAAGCCTGCAAAGCCGCCACCAATACTTGTATCGTAAAAAGCATTATAGTCCAGGCCAATAAAAGGAATGAACATATCTGTAATTCCATTTACTGCAAATTCGAGCCCTGCCCTATAAAAGAAACAATTTGCGCCATCATCACCAAGCAGCACCTGATTCATACGGCCTTCATCTTTAGCCCGCAGAGAAGGATAATAATCTGTAGTAATAAAATTTACGCCAAAGCCAAGACCAGGAATCATTTCCAAAAATCTTGG
>CAMNGG010000178.1 GCA_946537975.1 uncultured Treponema sp.
GTTGAGTCAGACGAATTTGAAGAGCTTTCTGTAGAAGGAGACGAAACATATGAGTGATGGTGCTATCTCACAAGATGAAATTGATGCTTTACTTTCGGGTGTTGCAATAGACGGATTAAATTCATCTGGACACGTAGGAAATGGTCCTACATATCATTTTGATATTCCGACTCTTCAGGGCCTTGCTGATGCGCTTAAGCCAAAGCTGGAAGAAAATATCAATAAAACAACAAGTGTAACATTTACATGTGAAGCACCTGTTGTAGAACAGACAAACCGCGACCACGTGCTTTCTAAGTTACCTGAGGTTGTAATTGGAATCAATGCAGACTATAACGCTGGTATAAAGGGAAGTCACCTTTATCTTATGGCTCCTGAATTTGCCCTTAAGATTTTCCAGCTTGTAAGCTCTGAAGAAGCAACAGAAGTTGATGATATGGTTCTTTCTGTTGTTTCTGAATTTATTGCAACTCATATCAGTGCAGAAATTCAGGAAGTTGAAAGTAAAGGAAATGCCTCTGGCCTTGGATATGCAACTCCTGAAACCTTAAATGAATCTAAAGCAATGATTATGTTCCCACAGGGAGATTTTGTTCTTTCAAGTTATCCGCTTACTTATGACGGAAATGCTTATACTCTCTGGGAATGTATAGGTGGTGATGCGGCTGAAGGTCTTACAAAGGCTCTTGGTGGCGGTGGCGCAGATGATTCTGCTGGTCTTACTCCAATTGATCTTGGTGGTATGAATGCAGCTGCCGGCGGTGCTCCTATGGGAGGTGCCGCAATGGGTGCCGCTCCTATGGGTGGAATGCAGCAGCCAATGGGTGGTGCTATGCCTAACATGGGAATGGGAATGCAGCAGCCAATGGGCGGAATGCAGAATATGGCTATGGGCGGTGGAATGCCTATGGGCGGAATGGGTATGGGCATGGGTATGCCTCAGAATATGGGCGTAAACATGGGAATGAACGTTCCAAATGTTCAGCAGCTTCAGTATCCAAATCTTCAGGCCGGCTTAAATGCAGGCGAGCAGGGAAATATCAGTCTTATCATGGACGTATTCATGGAAATGACTGTAGAGCTCGGACGTACAAAGAAAACCATTAAAGATATTCTTGGAATGGGTGAAGGTACAATTATCGAGCTTGATAAGCTTGCCGGTGAACCTGTTGATATTCTTGTAAACCATAAAAAGATTGCTAAGGGAGAGGTTGTAGTCATCGATGAAAACTTCGGTGTTCGTGTAACCGAAATCCTGTCTCCTATGGAGCGTGTAACAGACATCAACTAAAAAAAGACTTTTTCCGGAAGGAATTAGTTAAAGCCCGGTAATACCGGGTAAACTTATATAATTGCCAATTTATAAAGGGTGGGATTTTAAATTGGAAAAAAGTAAAAAACTGATGGCAGTTATACTTTTATGTATGACTGCAGTGTTTTCATTATATTCTCAAAATCAATCAACTCAAAATAATACTTCTTTAAATGAAGAGTCGATAGTTTTTACCGACGATACTTCTCAGAATAATACTTCTGAAAATGTAACAGCTTATAAAGGTCCTTCGACTATTGGAATGTTTATAAGAATGATTGTTGTTCTTATAATTGTTGTTGGACTCATTTATGGAGTTCTCTGGTTCATAAAGAAAAAAACAAATGTAGTTAAAACTGATGACGAATATCTTCGTCGTGCTGCTTACATCAATATTGCCCCCGGTAAGACAGTAGAAGTAATAACTCTTATAGACAAGGCTTATCTAATTGGTGTAACTGAAGATAACATTACCTTACTTGGTGAAATAAAAGATGAAGAGCTTATAAAAGCAATGAATATAACCGCAGATAAAAATGCGAATACCAGAAAGCCTGTTACTTTTTCAGAACTTCTTGATATGTTCCTCGTTAAAAAGGGAAATCAGAAAAATGTATTCAGTGATACCGAAAAACAGGTTGAAAATATGTTTAATAATGAGGAAAAATCGGATGACCTTTAACAAACTGAAAAAAATATTTTTCCTTTCTCTTTTACTTATGCTAACTATCGGTAGTCAGCCTCTTTTCTCTCAGTCTCAAAATCAAAACTTTCCAAACGGTTCTACTCAGGGAACAACAGAAATGAATCCAAATGTGAGAGGCTCCGGAGTTCCAAATGTAGCTATTCAAATTACAGAGCCGCAAAGCGGAAGGGAAGTTGCTTTTTCGGTAAGGCTGCTTCTGCTGCTTACCATTCTTACACTGGCTCCGAGTATTTTAATTCTCGTTACCTGTTTTCTTAGATTTTCAATTGTACTGGACTTTATAAAAAGAGCCCTTTCCCTTCAACAGGTTCCTCCGACATCAGTTCTCAATGGTATTGCCTTTTTTATGACAATATTTGTCATGTGGCCAACCTTTACCAGAATTTATGATAATGCCTATAAACCACTTTCTAACAATGAGATAACAATAGAGGAGGCTTATCATGAAGCAGAAGCACCTCTTCGTATGTTTATGTATGGTCAGATGGCAGGAGATACCAGCTATATAAAAATGTTTATGAGTATGGCAAAGTTAGATAAGCCTAACACTCTTGCGGATGTACCTACCTATATACTTGTACCAGCTTATATTTTGCATGAACTTACAGTTGCCTTTAAGATAGGTGTAATACTTTATATTCCATTTATTATTATAGATATGGTCGTCGCGAGTATCCTCATGGCAATGGGTATGATGATGCTTCCGCCTGTACAAATTTCCATGCCATTTAAATTAATTCTGTTTGTACTTGTTGATGGCTGGGGACTTTTAACGCAGCAGCTTTTCAACTCTGTAATAAGGTAGGGGTAGGCTATGTCAATTGGAGTTGTAATATCTTTGATGCGTGGAGCAGTGACTCAGGTAATTTCAATGGTTGCACCAGTTCTTGGTCTTGCTCTTCTTGTTGGACTTGTTGTGGCAATTTTTCAGGCAACTACCTCAATTCAGGAACAGACTCTTACTTTTCTTCCAAAGCTTATAGTTATACTTCTTGTAATTGCATTGCTAGGCGGTGCTATGTTTACTTCTTTAGGGGAGTATACAATAGAACTATTCAGACGAATTCCAGATTTTGCAAAATAGGTGAGCCATGCTGGAAAGTATTTTAATAAAGGCGCCTGTTTATCTTTTAGTTTTTGTCCGCTGTTTTGCACTTATTATGACACTTCCTATGTTCTCAATGAGAGCCGCATCCCGGGTTGCAAAAGTCGCAATTGCGGGCTATATGGCTTTCTTCATTTTTGGTGGAATAGATACTACTGTTTATGAACCTTATATAGGTGAAGATGGCAGTACCTCTATGCTTTATTTTCTCCTTCTTGTTGGAGAAGCCTTAATTGGAATAATAATGGGCTTTTTTATTTCAATTATTTTTGCCGCTTTTTCTGCTGCCGGCCAGTTTCTTGCCTTTCAAATGGGACTTTCAGCAGCTTCTTCTTATGATGCTCTTTCACAGGTAGAAAATCCACTTATGGGACAATTTTTCAACCTTGTTGCCATGCTGATTTTTATGCAGACACACTGGTTTCAGAGGCTTTTTCTGGGAGGGCTGGTTACAAGCTTTTCTTCATTAAATGCATTAAGCATTGCAACCTCAAATGAAAAACTCGCACGTTTTATGATAAGCGGACTGACAGGCCTTTTTGCCGATGCTCTTGTAATAGCTTTGCCTGTTATGGGAACCTTGTTCTTGATTACTGTATGTACAGGTCTTCTTACAAAGGCTGCTCCACAGATGAATCTCCTTTCAGAAGGATTCCCAATTATGATTCTGGTAGCCTTTACAATTATAGCATTTGCAATGCCAAGCATAATTGATTTCTTCGTACGTTCTTTTAATAAGGGCTTTGCAGATTTAGAAAATCTCTTTACATCAATTTCCGGAGGTGCCTAGTCTATGGCAGCAGAAGATGAAGGCCGTACCGAACAACCTTCGGAATACAAACTTGAAAAAGCCCGAAAAGAAGGCCGTGTAGCTAAAAGCCAGGAAATAAGTGGTGCACTTGTTTTACTGCTTTGTGTTGTAACAATAGTCTTTCTTTCAAGATTTATTTTTTCTGAAATAATTACAATTTTTAAATTTTTCTTTACCCAGTGTTCTACTTATGATGTAAAAAATCCGGCCTTTCTGCCGGCCTTTTTCGATGTCTTTATAAAGTGTGTTTTGCCTCTTGGCCTCATAAGTGCAGTAGCGGCAGTTGCGGGAAATATAATTCAAACAAGAGGTTTTATATTCAGCCTCAAGCCGATAGAACCAAAATTTTCAAAAATAGTTCCTAAGTTTGGAGAATATTTTAAGAAGACAATTTTTTCTGCCAAAGGCCTTTTTAATGTTGCAAAATCTATTGGAAAGGTTGCTGTAATCTGTTTTGTTGGTTATCTCTATATAAAAAAAGATTTGTTTGTACTGATTGATATTATTGATAACGGAAATGTTGCCGGTGCTCTTGGTCAGGTTGCCAGAATGGCCGCTCAGATTTTAATAACCGTTGCGGTAATATTTCTTGCAATCTCTATTCCTGATTATTTCATTGCCCGTCATGATTTTATGGAAGAAATGAAAATGACTAAGCAGGAAGTAAAGGAAGAGTATAAAGAGATGGAAGGAGACCCTGAAGTTAAAGCAAAGCTTCAGCAGATGCAGAGACAGCTCTTATCCCAGAATGTCAGAAAGGCAGTTTCCGAATCTGATGTTGTAATTGCAAACCCTACACATTTTGCAGTTGCTTTGAAATATGATAACACAGTAGCTTCCTCTCCAATGGTTTATGCAAAGGGAGAGGATAATAAGGCCCTGGCTATCAGACGGATTGCAGAAGAAAATAGTATTCCTGTTGTAGAAGATCGTCCGATGGCGCGAGAATTGTATACAAATGTTGAAGTTGGTGATATAATACCAGATATATATCTTAGTTTAATTGCACAAATTTACACACATTTGGATAAATTTAAGAATCTAAGAAACTAGTAGATTGCTGGGTGGGGACTGATGGCAAACGAAGGTAGAGGGAACATTCTCAAGTTTATATCAGGTAATGCATTGCCTGTGGCAGTTGTTTTAACCGTTTTTCTTGTAATAGTACCAATTCCGAAATTTCTAATTGATTTAAGCATGATTTTGAATCTTGCCTTTTCAATTATAATTCTTTTGCAGGTAATCCGAATTCCAAGACCTTCAGATTTCCAGAGTTTTCCCCGAATAGTTCTTCTGCAAACTCTTTTTAGTTTAGGAATCAATATTTCTTCAACAAGACTTATTCTTACAGGTAAAATGCAGGGAGGGGCTCTCGCAAATCAGAGTGATATGGTAAAAGCCTTCTCCAGAATTGTTGCCGGAAATAATCTTGTTGTCGGTTTTGTTATCTTTATAGTTGTAATTGTTGTTCAGGTTCTTGTAGTTACAAAAGGTGCAGGACGTGTTTCTGAAGTACAGGCACGCTTCTCTCTTGATTCAATGAATCAGAAAATGTTTGATATTGATAACAGATTACAATCAGGCGCTATAGATGAAGAGCAGGCAGAAGTGTTAAAAGCCGCAATTCGTAGAGATATTGATTTTTATTCCAATATGGACGGTTCTTCAAAGTTTGTAAGCGGTAACGTAAAAGCGGGAATCTTTATAACTGTAATAAACTTAATCGGCGGTTTCCTTATAGGTATAATTCAGAATAAAATGAATATTACTGAAGCGCTGAATACCTATTCAACCCTTACAATTGGTGACGGCCTTACCTCACAGCTTCCTTCTCTGATTATTGCTTTTGCAACCGGTTTACTTATTACTGGTACAAAGGGCGATGATACTTTAGATCAACAGCTTAAAACAGAATTTACCGGCGATGGTCATGTTTACGAAATTGTCGGAGGAGTCCTGATTGTTTCGGGACTTGTATTACGGGGTGGAACTCAGTATCTCTTGCTTCCAATCGGTGCCCTTACAGTTTTCATCGGCTGGTATATGACCCGTGATAAACAGAGAAAAGAAGTTATTGCCAGACAGGAGACAGCAAGCAAGGCTAATTCTCCGACAAATCCGGAAAATGAAGAACATATTGTTATGCTGGATCCGCTTTCACTTGAGCTTGGTTATGCATTAATTCCACTTGTTGATAAGGAAAACGGAGCAGAACTGCTTGAACGTATTTCAAGAATTAGAACAGAAGCCCGTCACGATATAGGTCTTGATATACCAAAAATCCGTATTCAGGATAATATGACCCTGCAGCCTAACGATTACAGCTTTAAGATATCCGGAATAGAAGCTGGTCATTCCTCTGTCTATGTTGATAAAGTAATGTGTCTTGATACAGGTGCAGTTACAGAGCAGCTTGATGGTGAAAAGACTAAGGATCCTGCCTTTGGTATGGATGCCATCTGGCTGTCTCAAGACCGTAGAAATGAAGCAGAAAGTGCCGGTTATGTAATTGTTGACCCACCAACCATAATTTCTACACATATTACAGAAATTATAAAGAACCACGCCGCCGAGCTTCTGGACCGCCAGGCAGTTTCTGTTATTCTTAATACCGTTAAGAAGAAAAACGAAGTTCTTGTTAATGAAGTTCTTGATACCGCAAAGATTTCTTATGGTGTTATTGAAAAGGTATTGCAGAATCTTCTTGAAGAAAAAGTTTCTATCAGAAATTACGTTCGTATTCTCGAAACAATGGCCAATTATGCTGCGGCAACAAGAAACAATGTATGGAGCTTGTCAGAAAAAGTTCGCGAAGCTCTTGGACTTCAAATCTGTATGCAATATGCAGATGATAATAAAAAACTGCATCTTATGAAGCTTTCACAGAATTTTGCTGAGCTTATAGCAGAGCGTGCATATTATCCGGAGGATGGTTCGAAGCCTTATGTAGCTTTAGATCCTGTGGATGGACGCCGCTGGATAAAAGCTGTCAGTGCCGCTTCTGCAACCGCTACAAAGCTTGGCTATCAGCCGATTATCATAACAGTTAGCGCAATACGTCAACTGGTACACACGTCGCTGGAAAGAGAAATGCCTGGTGTAATTGTAATTTCTGATACAGAATTATATGCAGCCGGAAATTCTGTAATTCCAGAATTTATTTGCGAAATAACTGATGAAGAAGAAAACGAGTAAAAAAGGAAGAGCAAGAAATGGCGTATGATGATGAAATAGAGCAGAAGATAACCGGAAGCACCTACGAAGAGTGTAAAGAAAAACTCTTTGCTCAGTATGGTAAAAACTTCAGAATAATAAATAAAGTTACTGATTTCAGACCCGGTGGATTTTTATATTTAAAAAAGAAACCTGTAACAATCGTAACTTATACAGTTAATCATCAAAAATCTTATTCAGCAGAAGAGCCTCGTATTTCATATCAAAGTGCCTGTTCGGAAGAAGAACAGCTGCAGAAAAATCGTGAAGCAATTTTACAGATGCAGGGAACCGGCAACATAATGGTAAGTAAAAAAATTGAAGATATGACCAGTTCCATAGAAGCATTAAAAAAAGAAATGAGCCAGCAGATGCAGCAGCTTGCCGCTTCAACACAGGAAAAGCACGAATCAATTAAAAAGATTGAAGAAATGCTGGAACAGAATGAGTTTTCCTTTTCATATATAAATATGATTGAGGAAAAAATCAGAAATGATTTTTCTCTTGAGCAGCTGGATAATTTTGATTTAGTTGAAAGACGGGTTATAGACTGGATAGGTGAATCAATTTCAACAGCAAAAACAATGACCTTCCGTCCGCCTCATGTATTTATAATTGTTGGCCCTACAGGAGTTGGAAAAACAACAACCCTGGTAAAGCTTGCTGCTCAGTTTGTAAAAAACTACGCTCTAAATCACGAAGGCCAGCGTCCAGAAATCTGTTTTATAACAACAGATACAATGAGGGTAGGTGCCATGGAACAGCTGGAACGCTGGGGAAAGCATATGGGCTCCAGAGTTCATAAGGCAGAAAATCCGGAAGATTTAAAAAGACTGTATGATGATAATCGTGCTAATATGGATGCAATCTTTATAGATACTTCAGGCTTCAGCCCAAATGACGCAACACATATTGCGCAGATGAAGCTCCTGCTTGAAGTTCCGGGAATGAATCCGGATATTTACCTTGCATTGACAGCAGGAACAAAGGCTCGTGATCTGCAGAATATAATGCAGAACTATGAACCTTTCGGCTATAAATCTGTAATCGTTACTAAATGTGACGAATCTGAACAATTTGGAAACGTGATTAGTGTTATGTATGAAAAACACAAATCTATTTCATATATTACTCACGGGCAGGTTGCTTCGAGAGATATTACAAAGGCAAATGTTGTTGATTTTCTCATAAGACTTGAGAATTTCAAAGTGGATAGAATTCATATTGAAGATAAATTTGGAGAATAACAAATGGAAGAACAGGCAGAAGGATTAAGCGAATTATTTAATGAAAGTGGTTCAAAGACAGCAGAAAAATCAACAGCTTCGGTAAAACGTGATCACAATACAAGAATCATAGCAATTACCTCAGGTAAAGGAGGAGTAGGTAAAACTAACTTTGCCGTTAATATGGCAATTGCTTACGCCCAGCTTGGAAAAAAAGTAATTCTCATAGACGGCGACTTAGGCATGGCTAACGTAAATGTTCTTCTGAATATCGTACCTCAGTATAACCTCATGCACGTAATTAATAAGAAAAAGACAATGAAAGAAATTATTATGGACACTGAGTTCGGAATTAAATTCATTGCCGGTGCAAACGGTTTTTCAAAAATTGCTAACCTGAGTGTAGAAGAGCTTGAATATTTTGCAAATCAGTTTGCAACACTGGGAAATGCAGACATCATCATAATTGATACAGGTGCCGGAATTGCAAATAACGTTCTTCAGTTTGTAGCGGCAGCAGATGAAGTATTTGTTGTTACTACACCAGAGCCTACAGCAATTACAGATGCTTATGGAATCATTAAAATAATTACAACAGAAATTGTTGACCGTACAGTAAATATAAAGCTTATAGTAAATCGTGTTCATTCTCCGGATGAAGGAAAGCGTATTTCCGAAAGAATTATCACAATCGTTGGACAATTCCTCGGATATAAGATTGAATACCTGGGCTGTATTCCTGAGGATCCGCTTGTTCAGGCTTCAGTAATCAGACAAAAACCTTTTATTGTAGTAAATCCTACATCAAAACCGGCAGTTTATTTAAAACATATAGTTGGAAGAATTGAAAAGACGGAGCCTGACTTCAACGAGGGAGTTTCAAGTTTCCTTAAAAAATTCTTGAGTAAGAAAAAATAGTGGTGTATAATATTAACGGGTAATTATATTTGGGAGGAAAAATGCGGAGCGCAAAAAGTATCGGACTGTTCGCAGTATGCGGATTTATTTTGTCCTTCGTTTCTGGTCTTTTTTCCCATTCATCAATTTTATCCGTTTTATTAAAAGCTCTGATTTTTGCCCTGGTGTTCGGCCTTTTAGGATTTGGAATTTCTTTTCTTTTTAAGAAATTTCTTTCTGATGGTACAGGAGCAGATTTTCAAAGCGAATATACTGCGGACTCTTCATCTGCACCGGCAGGTAATTCTGCACTGGGACAGAATGTTGATATAACAATTCAGGATGAAGAGTTAAGACCTAGCGAAAGTGAAAATCATTTTGTCGTTGGTGATAACCATCAGATGCTGAATGATTCAGATGTTCGTAATAAAGGTAATGCAGCACAGGAGCCTGATTCTTCACAGGGCTTTGTTCCTTTAAGGAATTTTGAAACTGTACAGAATCTTTCAGGAAAGGAAGCAGTAATTCCTTCAGAAGCAATTGCCTCTGAAGCTGCACCTGAAAAAAGTGCTCCTGTAAATATAGAAACAAATATTGAAGGTGGAATTGATACTCTGCCTGATATGGAAAATTTCGTATACAGTGATGCTTCAGAATCAGGTTCTAACGATGATGATTCAGATGCTGTAACGGAATCAGAATTTGTTTCTTCTGTAAGTTCAAATAAAAAAAATGATGGACCTGCAGAGGTACAGGACGCAGCCCTTATGGCAAAGGCAATAAGTTCTGTATTATCAGATGAAAATTCTTAATAAGAGGAAGAGTATAGATGCCAATTAATGACGAAAAAGAAGAAGATGATCTCTGGGAAGAATTCAAGAAGACTAAGTCTCCAGCCCTTAGAGACAAATTTATACGGCAGTATATGCCTCTTGTAAAGTATGTGGCTGGTAAGGTTGCTGTAGGTCTTCCGGCTTCAGTCGAGTTTGATGACCTTGTTGGATATGGACAGTTTGGTCTTCTCGATGCTATTAACAAGTATGATGTTTCAAAAGGTGTTAAGTTTAAGACTTATGCCGTTACCCGAATTCGTGGTGCAATATTTGATGAACTCCGCCAGATAGACTGGGTTCCTCGTTCTGTACGCCAGAAATCACGCGAAATCGAAGACGCAATTGTTTCTCTTGAATCACGTCTGGGACGTACCGCAACTGATTCAGAAATTGCAGGCTCACTTAATATGAGCGAAGACGAATACCATCGGACTGTAATGAAGGTATCTGGTACAAGTGTTCTTTCTCTTAATGATGTATGGTATGCCGGAGACGATAATGACAACATGTCAATCGGAAACAATATAGAGTCTCCTTCAAGCCTTAATCCTGATGTAATTGCAGAACGTGAAGAAATCAAAAAGGTTATTGCTCAGGCAATAAGTGAATTACCGGAAAAAGAAAAGATGGTAATTGTTCTTTACTATCATGAAGATCTTACCTTTAAGGAAATTGGTGAAGTTCTGGAAGTAAGTGAATCTCGTATTTCTCAGCTGCATACAAAGGCAAACCTGCGTCTGCGCGCTAAGCTTACAAATCTCCGAAAAGGAATTATCTGATAAGTAAAAAAGAATAGAAAATGGTAACGCTGGATAAACTTCGCGAGGACATGAAAACTCTTCTTCAGGTAGACAAGAACCTTCACTTTGTGGAGGTTAACGCAGATACAATCGATGAAGCCCTCGCTGATGCTGTTGTTCAGCTGGATACCAAGCTTTCAAATCTTCATTACGAGGTTGTTGAAAAAGGCAGTGACGGAATTCTGGGACTTGGAAAAAAGCCCTGGAAGATAATGGTTTATCAGGATCCTAGCACAGTTAAAAAATCAACAAGACTTGCATCTGAAGGTCTCTTTGATCTGGACGAAGAAGGTGAGACAGCTCAAATTGTCAACCGCGACGGTCTTTATTATATCCGTCACTTCAAGTCAGATATTATGCTTAAGATTATTCTCCCTGTTGGAGAAGGTCTGCCTATTGAAATCAAAGATGTTCTTGATGAAATCAAACGTCCGGATACAATTAATTATGATGAAGAATTAATCAAAAAATACATAAAAAATGGAACTGATAATGACTACTGTATTGTTGGAGCCTATAAACATGTTCCGGCCGGTGATGTCGTAATTGGTGTTGAAGTTTCTAAAGATGAAATGAAGGGCTCTATTGTTGTTTCTCCTCCTTCAATGAGTGGAAGTGAAGCCTCCTTTGAGATGATTCGCCGTGCTATTTTGCAGCAGGGTGTTGTTGAAGCCTGTATCAATGATGAAAAAATCCGCGAGTTTGTAGATAATCCGGTTTATAATAATCCTTTTGAAGTAGCGGCAGCAATTGAACCTGTGGATGGTCACGATGCTTACATTTCCTATAACTTTGAAACAGATCCTAAAAAGCTTAAGGCCCAGGTTGATGAAGAAGGAAAGGTCGACTACAAGAAGCTCAACAATATTCAGAACGTTATCGCAGACCAGCCGCTTGCACAGAAAATTCCAGCCGAAAGAGGAAAGGGCGGAAAGACTTTGTTTGGCCGCTACCTGGAAGCCAAGAACGGAAAAGATATTCAGATTCAGCTTGGTGCCAATGTTAAACTCGATCGTGACGGAGTAACTATTAAGGCCGAAATTGACGGCGAAGTTATGCTTGTAAACGGTAAGGTTACTGTTGAGCCTGTTAAGTACCTCGATGCCGTTAATGTTAAAACCGGTGATGTTAAATTCGTCGGTACGGTTGTTATCAAAGGTAACGTACAGGAAGGCTACAAGGTTGAAGCAACTAACATCGAAGTTAATGGTATCGTAGATAAATCACGTCTTGAAGCAACCGGAAATATTATTGTACGCCAGGGTGTATTTGGTAAGGGTGAAGG
>CAMNGG010000179.1 GCA_946537975.1 uncultured Treponema sp.
GAAGACCTCACATACGTTGACAAGCCAGCTGCAAAAGATGATATGCAGATGAAGATTACTAACAAGGAACCACTTGGTGCTGAAACACACCTTTACCTTGTTTCTAACAAAGGTCAGTCTATCATTGCTAAGACAACTGCAAATGCTGAATTCCGCCTTGGTGATTCAGTAAACGTTGTTCCTAACATGGAAAAGGCTAAGTTCTTCGCTCTCGACGAAGGCGAACTCAACATCTGTGATACTATCGAAAAGAAGTGGTAGTAGCCTAAAATAACTGCGGTGGTTGAGTAGACACTAAGTGTTGTATCGAAACCACCTGTATGAAAGACGTCGTTCCCCGCGAGCGGCGTCTTTTTTTTATCCTCGTTTTTTGTTATTATATTCCCTATGAATAAGCTTTCCCTTGTTTTATATAAAAATCAGCCTGCTGTTGTGAATGACCGCGATGGCGATAAATATATCATCAAATTCTGCAGCCAGCCTGCAACTCCGAGTGGAAAAAAAGCCGTTTACGGCGAGCAGAAGGTCCGCGAAAAGGATGTGGTGCTTTTGCATGAAGGTCCCTGTTCGTCGCTAGAGGCTGTGCTTGCCTGTGATTGCGGTGGGGCAGAGAGCTTAAATGCAAAGCTGCTCGAGGCTTATGAGCTTTTGATGTCTGATGAATCTACTGCCAGTGAGGCAGTTTCTCTTTCTGACCTTGCTGAATATTCTGTAGGCTCTTTTAAGGCAGATGAGGCCTGGGCTTTGTTTTCTGCTGCCACTAGTGATGTTCATTTTCAGCTTTGTCAGGATGCTTTGAAGAACGGTTCGGTGTGTTTTACCCTGCGTTCTGCAGAAGAAATTGAATCCCTCAATAAAAAACAGTACGAAAAAGAGCATGAGTCTGAAATAAGGGCTGCTTTTATTAAGCGTGTAAGGGAACGAAAACTTAATCTGCCTGATGACGCAAAGTTTATGGGCGAGGTGGAAGCCTTTGCCCTCTGCAAAACTGATAAGTGCCGTGTTCTTGCAGACGCCGGAGTGGCTCAAACTATTGAAGCGGCTCACCGCCTTTTGATAGATACTGGTATCTGGGACTTTACAAAGAATCCTTATCCGACTCGTTATGGTTTTTCTTTTGATTCTGCTAAGGATCAGCTGGGGGCTATGCCTTCTGAGGAGAGACTTGACGTGCCGGGCCTAGCTTACGCAATAGACAGTGAGCATTCTGCCGACCCTGATGATGCGGTTGCTTTTGACGGCCAGTATCTTTGGGTTCATATTGCTGACCCTGCATCTTCTGTTGAGCCGGATTCTAAAATTGATATTGCGGCGCGGGACCGTGGAACTACACTTTACATTCCTGAGGGAACTTCGCGCATGCTTTGCGAAAGCTGCCTTGAAGATTATGCTCTTGGATTAAAAGAAGACAGTCATGCACTTTCTTTCAGAATTAAGCTGGATGGTGAAAGCCAGATTGAAGACTGTTCTGTTTTTAAGACTAACGTAAAGGTAAAACGTCTTACTTATAAATATGCAGAAGAGCATAAGGACTCTCCGGAGTTGAAGCCGCTTTTTGAAATTGCCCGTAAGAACAAAGCCCGCCGCGAGGCTAATGGTGCCATCACAATTCAGATGCCTGAGGTTGATATTTCTGTAGATAAGGAAACTAAGAAGGTTTCTATTGAACCTGAAGACCGTCTCGAATCCAACGAAATGATTGCGGAACTGATGATTTTAGCCGGGGAGGGCGCTGCCCGCTTTGCTTTTAAGAATCAGATTCCTTTTATGTATATAAGTCAGGAAGCTCCGGATTTTCCTGCTAATCTTCCGGAGGGCTGGGCCGGTCAGTTTGCCCGCATTAAGTGTATGAGAAAGCGCTCTGTTGGAATTACTCCTGCTCCTCATGCGGGGCTTGGCGTTTCTTTTTACAGTCAGGTTACTTCACCGCTGCGCCGTTACGGAGACTTGATTTCTCATGAGCAGCTTCGGGCTTTTATTGATGGCCGCCGCCTTATTGCAAAGGATGATATGCTTGAGCGCGTTGCCGCCGGAGATGCCGCATCAATTGCCGCCAAAAAGGCTAGCCGCCAGAGCGATACCCACTGGAAGTTTGTTTATCTTCTGCAGAATCCGGATTCCGAATACGAAGCCTTCTGTATTGACCGTCGCGGAAACGATGCTCTCTTTTTGATTCCGTCTCTGGATATGCAGGCTACCTTGCACAACTGCAGCGATGTAAATCTTAATGATGCGGCAGTTCTTAAAGTGTCAAAGGTTGATATTCCGGAACAGAAAGTAGACTTCAGCCGCGTGCGGTAACCAAAGTCACCCCAAAAATAACCATTGTCACCCTTGTTTTCTCATCATTCCTGGCCTATATTAGACTTGTGAGCGGCTGCCAGCGCAGCAGTCAATCACGACTATTTTCTTGGAGGTAGCCATGGACAGTATTATTTCAGTTTTAGCTGATAATCTTCCCTGGGTCTGGGTTGCTGTTACAATTATCTGCGTGGTAATTGAATCGCTTACTCTTTCCCTTACTACCATTTGGTTTGGAATCAGTGGATTTCTGATGGTTTTCCTTGCCTTTACGCCACTTCCATTTCCAGCTCAGTTATTCATATTTGTAGCTGTAGCTCTGCTGCTTTTGATTTTTACAAGACCTGTTGTAAAACAGAAGCTGAGTCAGAAAAAAATCGCTACGAATTATGAGCGGATAATCGGACAGATTGCCGTAGTGACAAAAAAAATCACAGCACTCGACAAGGGTTCTGTAAAAATCAATGGTATGGAATGGACTGCTGCTGTTCGCGAAGACATTGTTCTTGAAGAGGGCAGTAAGTGCATTATCGAAGAAATCGCCGGTGTTACGGCTTATGTAAAGCAGATTTAGCGGTCATGCTGAACTTGTTTCAGCATCTGCTAGTAGATCCCGAAACATAGGGAGCGGCACTGCAGAGCAGGGCAAAAACAGTCCAGTGGACTGTTTTTAGCGAGTCTCCAAGCAGCTATGCTGCGCCGGGTTCGGGATGACAGTGATTTAGGAGGATTTAGTTTATGATTTACGTAGTTATTGCAGTTGCAGTTTTGGTTATGGTTCTGATTATCACAAACATCAGAATTGTTCCGCAGTCTAATGCTTTTGTTATTGAGCGCCTAGGTGCTTATCAGGGAACCTGGAATGTAGGTCTGCATGTTAAGGTACCTTTTATCGATCGCATTGCTAAAAAGGTTTCGCTTAAGGAAAAGGTTTTTGATTTTCCGCCACAGCCTGTTATCACCCGCGATAACGTTACAATGATGATTGATACTGTAGTTTATTTTCAGATTACAGATCCAAAGCTTTATACTTACGGTGTTGAACAGCCTATTAATGCTCTGGAAAATCTTTCGGCTACTACCTTGCGTAACATCATTGGTGAACTCGAACTTGATGAATCTCTTACAAGCCGCGACGTTATCAACACAAAGATGCGCTCTATTCTGGATGAAGCAACAGACCCTTGGGGAATCAAGGTAAACCGTGTAGAGGTTAAGAATATTGAACCTCCACAGGCAATCCGCGATGCAATGGAAAAGCAGATGAAGGCTGAACGCGAACGCCGCGAACAGATTCTTATTGCAGAAGGTCACAAGCAGTCTGCAATTCTGGAAGCTGAAGGTCAGAAGCAGGCTTTGATTCTGCAGGCAGAAGCTCAGAAGGAATCTGCTATCCAGAAGGCAAAGGGTGAAGCGGAAGCAATCCGCGAGGTTCAGCAGGCTAAGGCTGAAGGTCTTAAGATGCTCAAGGAGGCCGGAATGGATGCATCTGTTCTTAAGCTCCGCAGTCTTGAGGCTTTTGAGAAGGCAGCTGATGGTCAGGCAACTAAGATTATTGTTCCGTCTGATTTGCAGAGTCTGGCCGGGGTAGTAACCAGCGTTGCGGAAATTGCAAAGAAGTAATGTGTAAGGCCGCTGGCGGCCGGTGTTGAATAGCAAAGCGTTAAAAAAATTGCGAAAGCAAATTTTTAGCTTTACCTATTTTATTTGCAGAGAGCTCCAAACTGCGGGGATGATGCAGTTTGGGGCTCTCTCCCACTCGCGCGCATCAATTGCATTTTCTCAGAATTATTCTTTGCAATTTCATCAACGAAAAGCCCGGAGGAAGTATGAAAAAAAGTCTTTTAATAATCTTATCATTATTATCTACACTGGTGCTGACATCTGCTAAGAAAGCAGATAAGTCTGTGACTTCGGAAAAGCTTTGTCTTGATATCCAGAAAATCCAGATGGATATGGAGTTTTCGGCTTTAAAAGATCTTTATAATCCTCAACCCTTTGAAGAACTGAAGGCTGATGTTATGGCAGGTAAAGCTGATAAAATAGAATGTATTTACAGACTCAAAGAAATAATTGGCAGTTATCATGTTATGCATCTGGCTCTAAAAACTACTCCGGATAATAAAGATTTTGGTTCTGTTATTATTCCTTTTTATGTCATGCTTTATGGTAAAGATTATCATTTATATGCAGCTACAGAAGAGTATAAAAAATATCTTGGGGCAAAATTACTTGAAATATCAGATCTTCCTATGCAGGAAGTTATAGAAAGACTTTCAATTTATGGTTCTTATGAAACACCTTCGGGAAAAAAATATTGTATGTCAAATAGAATAACGTTTAATACAATGAAGCGTGCCGGACTTACAGAAAAAAACGGAAAAATTAAAATCAAAATAGAAAAATCAGATGGAAAAATTGAAATAATAAAATGTAAACCTGTTAAAGCCTTAAAGTCAAAATTTTATGTTTTGCAGCCAGATATAGAAAATCCTTTATTTACTTTTCAGGATATGAATTCTTATTATGGAATAAAGGCTTCGCAAGAAAAGAAAACAGTATATGTACATCTGAATACAATTAATGGTGATTCTGATTATCTTTTTACAGAACTTTTTGAAGATTTAATGAATGAACTTAAAAAAGATATATATAAAACCGTAGTTTTTGATTTGCGTTATAATGGCGGTGGTATGGCAACTTATGCCAGCCTGCTTACAAATCTTTTATCTGTAAACAGACAGGAGCTTGGTAAATTTAATCTTGCTCTTGTGACTTCAGGAAATACTTATTCAGCCGCCTGTTGGTTTATCAATGATTTTCTGATGTTCTTTCCAAAAACTGTAATTTTTGGTGAAGAAACGGGCCAGGCTATTTTTAATTACACGGATATTTATTTTTCAAATATTCTGAAGAACCTGCAGTGTGAGTTTATTTTTCCTCAGGCAGTTGATACGTTCAATGAGTATTTAATCAAGAGGGCTAAGGAAGTAACTCATTCAGATATTCATCGTGGCACTTTGCCAGATGTAGAAGTATCGGAAAAGTTTGAAGACTTTATGAAGGGCGAAGATACGATTTACAATGCAATTTATGATTACTTCAATAAATAATCTGGTGGTTGAGTGCCCGCAAAGCGGGTATATCGAAACCACAATTTATATGGTATAATGTGATTATGTTTATTAAAAAGTTCCTGGATAAACCCTTCCGTCTCATGGCTCTGATTGGCTGTATCTATCTGATTGCCATGCTCCTGCTGAATGTATTTACTGATTTTTCTTACGAACTGAGCATAATGCCTTATTCCAGAATTGTTTCTTATACAGCTCAGGGGCTGGCTTTGCTTCTCTGTCTGCTTTCTTTTTTCTTGTATACTCATCACAGCATTTATTATATAGCCCTGGAAACTTTGACCATTTCTTATCTTTATACAGGCCGTATTTATACAGCACTTTTTTTGACGGCTATCTTATTTGTTCTGCTTTTGCTGGAAAACCGACTGGCTTCGAGAGTGCGGCTTGGAATCTATCTGGTTCTGGAAGTGATAAAGCTTGCTCTGGTTATTCCTTACGGAGTTCGTAGCTTTTTTGAATATCTTGGAATTTCTCTTTTTGCCCTTGCAACAATCGGCTGTATAAATCTTTTATTCCGCCATGCCTATGAAAGAAAGGGGAGTGGTGCAATCAATCTTGATGATTATAAATTTACAGACCGCCAGAAGGATTGTATCAAAGAAACTGTTGTAAATAATACGACAATTAAAGCTCTTGCTATAACTCACAACGTAAGCGAAAGTGCAATTAAAAAAGATCTTGCACATATTTACAGTGTTCTCGGCATCACGGGCAAAGCCGATTTAAAGGCTTTGTTTATAGGATATCAGTTTGAAGAAAAGGAAGAATCGTAAATGAAGTTGTTTTCTAATTTTTTTTTGTTTTCAATGCTAATGCTCTTAATCTCATGCAGCAGTTTAAATTATATAGAAAAGAATCATGAAAAGAATATTGAAAAAATAAAAAACTGTGCACCTTATAATTCTGAACCCGTAAATTTTGAAATAAAAAATCTTGTGGATTCAGAGAGGGCTGCAGAAATACGTGCATATTTTAGGAAGAATGCAGGTTTAGATCTGGATGCCCTTGCTGCTTCCGAAAAAACTACCTGGGAAAAATCTGTGGAGCTTGCAGTTTTTGTGGCAAAAAATATTCCTCATGATAATCAGAAGGAATTTCTTCAAGAACGAAATGCTATTACACTTTGGGAATATTCCCGTCGGGTATCTTCTGGTTTTAACTGCCGTTGGCATGCTACTATTTTAAGTGAGCTTTTGCTTTCAATTGGAATAAAGAACCGTTTTATTACCTGTCTTCCGGAAGATAAAAATGATGGCGACTGCCACGTAGTAAATAATATCTGGTTGCCAGAATTGGGAAAATGGGCAATGCTTGATTCTGATATGCTGGAATTTGTTATAGATGACAATAATATACCTATGTCTCTGGCCCAGATGCGGGAAGCTGTAAGACAGGGAAAGGCCTTGAATGTAAATGTCCTTCCTGGCTTTGAAAATTCCTGGGTGGCAAAAGAAAGTGGTAAAAAATATATGCAGGCCTATTGGGCAAAAAATCTATACTGGTTTTCTGCTCATGCAACTTACGGGTTTGACCTGGAAGGAAAAAGAAATTTGCCTGATTTTTATACCTGTCTTGTTCCTTCTGATTTTGATTATTCTTCAGCCTATTCAGATAATTATGCAACTTCAAATTCTGCAGCTTTCTGGGATTAAAAGATATAAAAAAAGTCAAAAAAATCATAAAAACATACAAGTTACTCTTGACACTTTTTTGTCAGAGATGTATATTCATTTTCACCGTCGCTTCAGTAAATCTGCAGCGGCGCTGCTCTTTGACAGATCAGGGAAG
>CAMNGG010000180.1 GCA_946537975.1 uncultured Treponema sp.
CACGGATTGGATTTTGCTAACGCAAAATCTGATAAAATAATAAAAAAGGAAACGCCGTTAGGCGTTTCGAATCCGTGTGGCAATGAATATGTCCCTGTTATCAACAACTTTTCTTACGTCTTTACCAAGGGCCAGAAAATCGGAATCTTCGGCGATAATGGTTCCGGCAAATCAACCTTCCTCAACATAATCACCGGCCAGCTGGCCCCGGACAGCGGAAGCGTAGTTGTAGGCGAAAATACAAGGTTCGGTTACTACACACAAAACCCTGTGTTTGCCAACACTAACTTAACTGTCTTAGAATACATAAAAGAAACCGCCGAGCACATGACTCTCAACAAGGGCAAAAAAGAAGTGAGCGCAAGCCGCTTCCTCGAAGAGTTCGGCTTTGAAGGAAAGATTCAGCATAGCCCGGTAAGCAGTCTCAGCGG
Organism: uncultured Treponema sp.; assembly: GCA_946537975.1. Lineage (GTDB taxonomy): Bacteria > Spirochaetota > Spirochaetia > Treponematales > Treponemataceae > Treponema_D. The sequence continues at coordinate 432 of CAMNGG010000180.1, forward strand.
CGGCGAGCGCAAGCGACTTTATCTTGTAAAGCTTTTATTAGAGAATCCTAACTTTCTTGTGTTAGACGAGCCTACCAACGACTTTGATATTTTTACAATGAATATACTCGAACAGTTTCTTGAACAGTACGAGGGCTGTCTGCTGCTTGTGAGCCACGACCGTTACTTTATGGATAAAACTGTAGACAGTCTTTTTATTATGGAAGAGGATGGAAACATAAGTGGCTTTGTTGGTAAGTGTTCGGAGTATATTGAGTATCGCGAGGAACAGAAGAAAAGCCAGGTGCAAAAGTCGGGAAACCTGGTGGTTGAGTGTCCGCGGGGCGGGTTTATCGAAACCACCAGAAGCACCGGAAGCACCGAAACCACAAAAAACACCGCATCAAATAATAAATCTCAGAGTTCTGAGGTGGTTTCGATACAGCCTTCGGCTAACTCAACCACCGCAACAAAGAAAAAACTTTCCTTCAAAGAGCAGAAGGAGTTCGAACAATTAAACGAAGAAATCCCGGCACTGGAGGCTGAACAGAAAGCCCTTGAAGAAAAAATGTCTTCCAGCAACTTTGACGAGGTACGTGCGGCCGGAGACCGCTACAAGGAAATTGACGCTCTGCTGGCAGAAAAATATCTGCGCTGGGAAGAACTGGCGGAGCGGGCTTAGAGAGATAATTTGCATAATTGACTCTTAATTTCCTCTTCCAATTTATGCCCTTCTTCAAAGAAAGAATTAAGATTTGACTTAAAGCCATCCATCTTTTCTTTGAACTGTTCTGGAGTAAGTTCAACATATTCAATCTTTACTTCGAAGTATTGTCCGGCACTAAAGCTGCAATTCTTCTTTGCTAGGTCTTCATAAGAAACCAGAATGCTAAAGTCGTCTACTACTTCTGAATTATTAAATGTATTTACAATCTTTTCTATTTCTTCTGGCTTAAGAACTGTCTTCTGATTTTTGCCGTCTTCCTTTACTTTTTCACCAAGCTTAGAGGCATCCATCAACATAACTTTGTCCGAAGTGTTTTCTTTGTCTATGAAGAGGATGGAAACGTTTGTTCCTGTTGTAGCAAAGATATTTGATGGCATGCTTACAACGCCACGCAGCCAGTGATTTTTTACACAAAGTTCTTCGCGGATTGTCTTTTCAATTTTTGACTGAGCAGTAAGGAATCCTGTTGGAACTACAATTGCGGCTTTGCCTTTTTCGTTCAAAGATTTGATTATGTGCTGCATGAACATCAGGTAGATGGCCATGCTGTCTTTTTTTGTTGCAGGAATATTTGGAACTCCAGCCCAGAAGCGTTTTGAATAGTTTTCGCTGGCAAGTGTATCTCGTGTTTCACTAAAGTCGGTTTTGAAAGGTGGATTACTTACGATGTAATCAAAATGTTCAATATCATTCTTTTCTTTATTCAAATGTCGTGGAGTAACAAGAGTATCATCATGAACAATGTTCTGAAGTGAGTGAACAAGATTATTCAAAATAAGATTTAATCGCAAAAACTCATTTGATTTTTGTGAAATATCCTGACTGTAGATTGAACAGTTATTTTCTCCAATCTGATGCGCAAGGGCAAGAAGCAATGTGCCGGAACCTGCAGCCGGATCGTAAATTTTTACGTTGCTTACTTTTCCTTGTACGAGAATGCGGGCAATAATTCTGGCAATTACATTTGGTGTGTAATACTCTGCATATTTACCAAAATCTTTGTTGTAATCTTTTATAAGGTATTCAAAAATCTGTGCAAAGAAATCGTACTTCTGTTCAAAGACTTCTTCAAAGCTGAAGTCTACAATCTTATCCATCATTGCACGACAGAAGGAATCTTTCTTTTCTGATTCAATTACATACTGACTAAGATTTTCAAAAAGTTTAATTTTATCCTGAGAGCCTGCGCTTACGCTGAATATAGCCGCATTACTTTCTGCAATAGAAGTAATTGTCGAATCAAACAGATTATGAAAATCTTTCTCATCTTTATGAGTATACAAATTTGCAATAAGCTGATTTTTATTGAACTTTGCTACATTCGCATCGAGTCCATAAAGCATAATCTGATAATCATCATCACTAAGTTTTAAGAAATCGGGATTTTTCTTTTTTGCTTCGTAGAGAAATTTATCGTTTAAGAATTTGTAGAGAAAAACCTGTGTAATGATTTTTGATTCACTTGCCGCATTACCAAGACCATAATTTGCACATACGGTTTTGATATCATCAATCATTTTTTTTGTGTTTGTGCTAAGCTGTGTTGTGTTCATTTTTAATTCCTCATTTATAAACAAATTGTCATGTATGGCGGAATACATAAAACATCATCTTTTATACTTAAATTTTTAGGATGAATAATATAACACTCTCCTATCCGCGGCTTAAATTTTTCCTTGAATCTAAGTAAAGATGTTGTTGTGTAATTTTTACTCGATTTTACTTCGATTGGGAAAAGCTTGTATTTTAGTTTGCTGTTATTTGAAATTAGAAAATCTGTTTCAATATCGTTGCGGTGTTTTTCTTCTGAGTAATGTGTGTAAAAATATAACTTGTGACCGCTTGAAGTAAGCATTTGAGCAATGGCATTTTCAAAAAGCATTCCTTTATTAAGAGACAACTTATCATTTAAAATCTGATTATAAACATCTGCTTCCAGAAGTTCGTTTTCATCGAATGCATGACTCAACAATAAGCCTGTATCACCCAAATAGCATTTTATGTATGAACGGACTTCATTTATAGAAAGACCAACATTCGGATCACTGCACATAAAACATTCATTTGAAATCATTGAATCCGAGAGCCAGAAAAATGTATCTTCATACTGGTCAGCAAAAGAACCTTCTTGAATATCCTTAAAAACAACGCGTTTTTCATGTTGAGAAAGCAAGCCTGGAATCTGGTCGAAAATCGCAAGGACTTTGCTTCGATATTGTGATTTAATTTTCATAATATCGTTTCTGTAAAGACTTAGAATATCTCGTTTTTCTGCATCTACAGTTGAAAAGTTTTTTCCTGATTCAATAAAAAGAACAACAGGCTTTGGCATTCCACCAACAAGCAGATATTGCTTGAATAAAAGCATTGCCTTGTTGTGCATTCCCCGCTCAAGCGGTTCACGTTTTTTAAAGCAATCTTTAATATATTCAACTAAGAGATTTTCTCCCAAAGCCCAGGCAAACTCTTCAAAATCAAGTGGATACATCCGCAGGCTTCTTTCTTCTGAAGGAATTACAATATTCTGAATATTTTCTTTTACCGAAATCAAAGAACCTGTTTCTATGTAATCATAACGACCATCAGCTACAAGATATTTCAACGCCGCACGTGCCTGGGGGAACATTTGAATTTCATCAAAGATGATGATGGAATTTCTTTTTACAAGCTCTTTTTTATAATATGTGGAAAGCAGCATAAAAAAAGTATCAAGGTCATTAAGATGTTCTGTAAAATATTTTTCTACGGTAGCATCCTTTTTTGCAAAATCAATGATGATATAACTCTGATATTCATTCTTTGCAAATTCTTCGCAAACAGTAGATTTTCCTATTCGTCTTGCACCTTCAATAAGCAAAACCTTTGAACCGTTGCATTCTTTTTTCCAGGCAAGCAACTTGTCGTATATTTTTCGTTTTAATATCATAGGCACCTTTGATTATGCGCACAGTTACACATATACTATTCTTTGATTACACGCATAGTATAAGCCTATTTTTGATTATGCGCAAGGTTAAAAAGGTTAAAATCTTTGATTATGCGCAGGGTTAAAACTTATTACTTTACCTCAATTTGTCCATTCATTAAGAGTGGAAGAAGATAGTCACGAAGCATGGTAAGTTGTTTTGTTTCTTTTGCGTTTAGAATAATTCTTTCATAAATACTTCCAACTTCTTTATTGTAGTTTTCTAATACTACAGTAGAAGGAATGCATACTAGAGTATCATCAACAGTTTCTTTATTGATATGTGGTTGTTGAGCTCCAGTTCTTAACATCATGTAATGATTGATTTTACTAGCAATAAAAGGATATAAGAAGTTTTTTGAGAAGATATCGTTTTCTTTTATTCCAACAACAGACTGATTAATACATGCATCCATTGTTAAAATGCTTGGTCTTAAGTGTCGGGTAATTGATAATGTAACAGTTCCTGCTGGTACTAATTCTGTTGCTGAATCTTTTATACCTAATTCTGTAACTGTTTTTTCAGCATTTATAATTGGAAATTCTGCAACTTCTCCAGAATTAAGCCATGGAATATTACCATTCCAGTATTCATCTTTATCAGTTGATGGAGTTCCACCGAGGACTATTTCACAAACATCTCCTAATCTTTTTACTTCCCACCCAGCTGGAATTTCTCTTTTGAGGATTTCGTTGTAGACCATCTGGCCGCCGCTGGTTTTGTAGGGGTGGCTGTTTTTGTCTGGGAAGTCGAACTGGGAAAACCAATAGTCGTAGATGGTTTTTGCCATGTTTTCCAATTCGGTGTTTGTTTTATTATTCAAGGCAATTTTGTCGTCTATAAGTTTCAGAAAATTGGCATTATTTTTCGAACATGTAAATATCTTTATTTCTTTTAATATTGATACTGGTAATTGCTTTTGTACAGAACCAGACATGAAATCATTTATTTGTTTTAAGACAATAGGACTTTTAAATTGATAGTATACATTTAAGGGACTTATTGATTTTCCACATCGTATAATTAGCATTCCAGAATTAATTCGTATATTTGAATACATTATTGAATTATCATAGAAAGCTATATTTCCCACAGAACCACGAGTCATAATTACAATGTCATTTCTTTGTAATTTACCATTTCTAAGTTTGGAGTCTTTTTCTTTTGTTATAAAATGAGTTGTAGAAAAATCAAATCCATTAGATGTAATATTATTTGCATCTAAGAAAAGACAATATTCATTTTCATAAAATTCATCACGAGATGGATAGTTTTCTCCTCTATCTCCATCTATAAGTTGGATATCTAAATCTGCAATTTTTGATAATTGTAACAATTTTATAATTCTCCATTCATTGATTTTGCGTTAGCAAAATCGAATCCGTGTGGCAAATCATACCCACTTGCGAGCTATCATGCGTTAGGGATTGTAGGGGCGCGAAGCGTTCTCGCGTAGCGAGAATGGAGCGATAGCGGAACCCCGAAAAGCCCGACGGCAACTTGTTGCCGGAACGCCCTATACTCCCACCAGTTCCCCTGTGTATTCCTTTTTAATTATGTTAATCATCATCTTGGCTTGTGGCAAGGTGAAGGTTACTTTTTGTTTTTGCAGTTCGGGAATTACAAAGCTTCCTAACTGGCTGTTAAAATATGCTTCGTTTGAAATTACATTCGAATTGCTCAGAAGCAGATTATCTGTTTCGTACTTAATGTTGAGCAAGACCTGCTGCAGTAATGTGTCGCTTGGAATGATAGGCGGCGGATTTTCTTTGAGGCGTTTATGGATTCTCATAAACTTTGGATCACCGTTGTATTTGTTGCAGAGGGTCTGGTCTTTTTGATTCTTCTGGTCCATCTTCTTTTTGAGTTCTTCAAGTTCTTTGATGGACTTCTGCATATCCTCTGCGGTAAGTTCTTCGATATTCTTTTTTGACATTACACGCTTAAGTTCTTCGTAAAGAGAAATGTATTCAGGGTCTTTCGGATCCAGATTTCGCAGGAACGCTTTTCTTGTTTTCTCAGCAGTTTCCTGCCACTTGTCTGCAATGGTTAATTCTTCTTCTCCAATCTTTAAGAAGGTAAAGTCTATCTGGTCCAAAGCTGTGTTTAAGAGTGCCTGGGTATCTGTTGAATCTTTTATAGAGTCGCTGAAATTCTTGTTGAAGATTGTGCGTTCAACTTCGCTGGCAAGTGCTTTTACGCTAGTGATATCTATCTTCTGTAGAATCTGATCAAAGCCTTGTAAGCGTGCTACATTGTAAAGAACTTTATAATCTTCCAATGCTTTTCTGATTTTATTTAATTCATCTTTTTCGAGAATATTTATACTCTGTGAGAAAGCTTCAATATCGCTTGTGTCGTATGCAAAAAGAATGTCCTGAATTTCTGTAAGACGTTTATCTATTTCTTCTGCATCTAAGAAGAGCTGGCTGTAGTTTTCAAATTCATCACCAAGTTCTTCTTTGAGTTCGTTGTAGTATTCCTGATTTGCTTTATCAAACTCTTTACGGATATCTGCAAAATCTACGATGTAGCCGTAATGGAATTTTTTGTAAGGACGGTTTACGCGAGTGAGTGTCTGCAAGAGGCTGTGGTCTTTTACTACACGGCCCAGATACATCTTTTTAAGTCGTGGCGCATCAAAGCCTGTAAGAAGCATGTTGTAAACTACGAGGAAATCTATTTTGCCGGCTTTAAAGTCGTCCCTTTCTTTTTCGCGAATGTTTTTATCATCTACTTTATCAAGTATAAGAGCTTTTGATATTGTTTCATACTTCTGTAATTCTTCAAAGATGGCTTTTGCCTGGTCGCTGGAATCTGCAACAATCATTGCTCCGATTGTATCATCACCAAGGGTGACTTTTGATTTAAGGAAGTCACCTACGATATATTCTGTAAGTGGGGCAACATATTTTGGATGAGCAAAAAGATCTTTTTTCTGAAGGCTGCCTTTTATTGTTTCAAGTTCATCTAATACCGAACGAAGCTTTGCCTTGTAAGAAGTTTCAATTGCTTCACGGATAAGGCGGACTGTATATCCATCTTTAATGGAATTGTTGTACCAGTATTTATGGATGTATGGTCCAAAGATATCTTTTGAATTGAAATGAATTGTTTTATTCTTACCGGATGCTGAAACAAGTTCAGCATGACCGGAGATCTTTGCATTAAGGAGCGGGGTTCCTGTAAGGGCAATTAAAACTGCATTCTTATCTGAATTAAAAAGATTTGCAAGAAATGAACCTGCCGGATTGTAACTGCGGTGAGCTTCATCCATGAAATATACTCGCTGAACATCTATATCATAATCATTTGGAGTTGCTACAGATTCTTCACTGAACTTCTGAATGTTTACAACTGTGATTGTTGCTTCGCCATTTTTTGAAGTAGATACTTTTGAAATATTTTTCTTGAAATCTTCTTTTGAGTTTACGATATCAACTTTAAGGCCACGGGCAATAAACTCATTTTTTGCCTGTGTCATAAGGTCCAGGCGGTCTACAATGAAGAAGAATCGAACAGGCTTTGCAAGTCCAGCATAATAGTCTCTCAAGAACTGTGAAACAAAATAAGCAAGGGCTGTTTTACCGGAGCCTTGTGTGTGCCAGATAATTCCTTTTGTCTGTAGAACATTGTTCTGACGGTCGGCTACAATTCTGTTGTGAATAGCCTTTGTCGCAAACATTTGCGGATAACGCATTATGTGCTTTTCAAGATGTGTAATTCCATTTTTATCAGTTCGTTCTACATAGGCTATACCGTACTGCAATAAAAAGAGAAGTCTTTCTGGATTACAGAGTGATGTAATAATTCTGTTTGTCGGTGTAAAAGGAGACTTGTCTTTTTCATAGAAAGTCTGATTTTTTATTTCTGGATGATTATTATCTTTTAAAATCTGATTTTCATTTTCTTCTGATTGAGCATCAATAGGTTTTAAGAAAGATGCTTTTTGATATTCTTCATCTTCTTCACGGAAATGATTGAAGAATGGTTTTTCATAACTTGCAGTTGCATAGAAGGCACCAAAGAGATTATCAAGATCATCATCGTCATACTCCATGTTGTTTGAGAAAATCATCAGCTGAGTAATATTGATGAACTTGCGGAAGGTCTTATTATGCTGGCGTTTAATCATTCTATCGTATTCAGCTTTAATGCCTTCCTTATTGTTTGGCTTTTTGACTTCTATAAATGCCAGAGGAATGCCGTTTATTAAGAGAGTTATATCAGGGCGGAAGTTGTCTTCGCATTCAGGCTTTTGATATGTGAGTTCTGTTACCACATTGTACGTGTTATTTTCTGGGTGATCGAAGTCTATAAGTTTGATTTTTTCAGGACAGCCTTCAACATCAATTCCATTTACAAGGTAATTATAAAACTTGCGACCAAGGTCTTCATTACCCAGAGAATCAGAAAGTTTATGAACTGTTTTTTCTGTTCCTAATGATTGAGAAAGAAATTCGACAACGAGTTCTGTTGAAGTATTGCTATATTCTGATTTGTTGATTTTAGAAATTGATTCCTTAAAGATATCTATAAAGATGTTTGTTTCAGCATCAATTTTTTTATCTTCTTTGAAATAATTTTTGAGAGAAACATAGTTATAACCTAAACGAGTGGTATGAAATAAAGCGGGTAGTTTTACACGGGTGTCTTCATTAGGTTTTGTATTGCTCATATCTTATATATTATATCATAAGCTATGTTTTTTATAAACTTATCTATTAGCACTCTGCCGCGGCGGCCTTTACATCTTCCAGGGTAAACTCTACCCTTCCTTCCTGGCCTGCACGTAAGGCGGCACTGTTCAGTACGCTTTCAATTTTGGCGCAGGAGAAGCCGTTGAAAAGGCGGGCCAGAGTCTCGGGACTGCACTCTCCTGCAGGCTGTTTTCCGCGGGTGTACATTTCTACCAGCTGACGGCGGGCTGCTTCATCCGGATAAGGCACAGTGAGCTTTGCGTCAAAACGGCCGGGACGAATCAAGGCCGGGTCCAGAGCTTTTATACTGTTAGTTGCGGCTATCACAAGCACTCCCTTGCTTGGCTCAAAACCGTCGAGTTCGTTGAGGAGCGCTGTTACAATTCTTGTATTTTCAGTTTCTATTGCGGAGCCGCTGTAATTTCGCACGGTTCCAATTCCATCAAACTCATCAATAAAAACAATGCAGGGAGCACGGCGGCGAGCCTTCTTAAAAAGCAGCTTGACCTTAAGCGGGCCGATTGCCATGAACATACTTTCAAAATCAGTTGCCTTAGCCGGAATAAAATTGATTTTCGCCTCCCCGGCCAGCGCCTTAGCAAAAAGTGTTTTTCCGTTTCCAGGGTCACCTTCAAGAAGGATTCCCTTTGGCATGCGGATACCGCGCTTAGCATACTCGGCAGGCTTTTTCATAATCTCCATCACCTGCACCATATCGCGCTTAAGTTTTTCCATGCCGACTACATCGTCAAACTTTACACCGGTCTTGTGAACAACCTTGAAAGTGTTCGGAGAAATAAATTTTCTGAAGGCAATAATAATTACACCAAAAAAGAAGAGATAAAAAATCGCATCAAAAATCAAGGAGATGATTTCTGTCTCATCCTTTGCAACCGTCACCTCAATTGCCCTTTTCATCAGCTCTTCCTGGAGCAAAGGCGAATTAGGATTCTGAGTCTTAAATTTTACTGGGCTGGCTTTTGTTGAAAAATGAATTACATCCCCATCAAACTTTACGGAAGCAACATCTCCGGCTTCCACGCAGTTCCAGAAATCAACATAAGAAACAGTTTCTTCCCGCCCGTCAAAATAATCCCAGGCAAAATAAGCGGCAGCACAAACAAGGGCCGCAATCACGATCAAAAAAAGTCTTCTGCTATTATTCTTCATACATAAAATATATAAATTCCTTCTAAAAAAATAAAGTAACTATCATCAAATGGGATAAAACATGGTATAATACAAGAGGAGGTTTTTGATGAAAAAAGTTTACACTTCCTGGGATATTAACCTTCTGGCCGACAAAATGATTGAAAAAATCACCGATTGCTGGAAAACTCCTTTCAATTCACCTGCAGTTATTTTTACAGATCCAAAAACAGAACAGTGGTTCAAACTTCGCTGGCTAAAAAAACAGTCTTCCGGCAAGGGACTTTTAATGAATCTCAAGACTCTGCGAATTCAGCAGTTTCTTTTTGACCTGGTAACTCCTGAAAAAAAGAGCGGCCAGGAGTTCGACCTTCTTTCGGTGGAGCTTCTCCGAGACCTGATTATCACTAAGCTTACCTCAAAAAGTCCAGACGGTACTTATTATTTTCAGACACTAAATTCCCCTGAGGTGACCTCTTATCTTTTAAGCAATAACGCCGCTTCTAAAATCAATGCAAATCATCTTTATGATTTTGCCCAGACCGTAGCCAGCCTTCTGCTTGATTACGAAGATACCCGCCCAGACAACCTGAAGGAATTACTCTCTCAGGAAGCCTGGCAGCAAAAGCTTTATTCAGACATTATTGGAGAAAGTGGAGCAGAAGTTAGAGACACGAAGTATCTTACTCTCTTTCAGCTGGTAAAGCAGAATAAAAAACTCAATGGCGGCTCTATTTCCTTCAACTGGAACAGAGAGACTCCTGTTTTTATTTTCGGTTTTTCCGGCATCGGCCAGATTTACAGAAACATTCTCAACGACTTTTCAAAGGATTATCAGCTGGAGGTTTATCTTCAACTGGCAGAAATTCCTGCCGAACCAGAAAATCAACTGCTTTCAAAGTGGGGAGATTTTGGACGCGAGCAGTTTGAGCTTTGGAGCAAGAACGGTCAACTTGAGAAGCTGGCTTCCGCTGACTCATTCAGCAGAAGTGATTCACTGCTTCACCGTACACAAAAAGCCATTCAGGAAAACACTAAGCTTTCTCAAGAGCCCTATGACGCCAGCGACAAATCCCTTACCCTTACCGCAGCCCCTACACGCCTCCGCGAGGTAGAAGCCCTTCATTCCAAAATCTGCAAACTGTTAGCTCGGGATAACAACACCCAGCTCGGAGACATTCTTGTTGTAGCACCTGGAATTCAGGATTACAAAACAGTAATAGAGCAGGTATTTGACCAGAATGATCAGTTTGCAGGTGATACGGATTTTCCATACCTTCCATACACAATTGCAGATTACAGCGGAGACCATTCTCTTACAGCAGAAGCTCTTAGCATACTTTTTGGAATTCATAAAAAAGGCTACCTTAGCCGTTCAGACCTTTTTGCCCTCCTTCATAATTACCTTGTACAAACTGTACGCGGCATTTCTGATGAAGAAGTTTCAGATTGGGCAGACTGGGCTAAGGCTCTTAACATTTACCGCGACCGCGAAAATCACAAGGAATGGCAGAAGGCAAAAAAACGTCTTTTACTTTCCCGTCTCACAAATGATCTTGTAAATAATGAGATTCTTCCATTTGAGTCAATTACAAGTGCTGACAATGAATCTCTCTATAATTTTATTCAGGCTATTGATGAACTGCAGGAATGGGTCGCTTATTCAAAAAAAGAAAAATTCGATAAAAACGACATAGACAAACTTGAAGAGCTTCTCAAAAACTGGCTCTATCTCAAAGACAATGTTCCAGACAATTTTTACAACGAAAGTCTGGTTTTTCAGAATGTCATTGAAGAGATTGAACGTCAGCGTAACACAGCAGAGCCAGATGTTTTTTCTGACTGTTTTGAAAATGCACTTTTTGACCGTTCTAATTCTGTTTCGCTTCACAGCTCAAATATTTTCACCCGGGGCATAACCTTTGCAAACTTCGAATCCAACAGAATTCTTTCTGCAAAATATGTTTTCTTTATGGGACTTGATTCAAAAGCATTTCCAGGCGTAGACAGCGACAATGTACTAGACCTTAGGAAAAAAGAAGGTTCTCTCCCTGACAGATTTCCAGGAGATGAATCAATCCCAGAGCGAAATAAAAATGCTTTTATCTGCCAGCTTATGGCGGCACAGGAAGGTCTCTTCTTCAGTTATGTAAATAAAAATCTTCAAAAGGATGAAGACTTTTATAAAGCCTCTGTATTATGCGATTTATTCCAGACTCTTTATATTCCGGGGCTGGATAAAAAAGGAAAACCTAAACTCGAAAACGAAGAATACGAAGAAAAAATCAGAATTGATGAAGACCGTTGCTGGAAAGAATTATACACTCCTCGGGAATTCCGTAACAAAAAGAATTATATTCAGCTTCAAAAAAGTGAAAATTCTGATGATGATTCAGAAGATGATTTAGAGGGTGATTCAGTAGAAAATCCAGCTCTGGCTCAGGGACAGGATTCAGAAGAAACAAATCAGGAAAAAAAGGCAGCCCTTCCCGACCGCATCTCAATCTGGCAATTAAGCGATTTTCTTAAAGAACCTTTTATGCACATGGTTAATCAAAAGCTTCCTGATAATTTTGATAATCAGGAAAAAGAAGATCTGGAATTTGAGCCTCTGTTTTTAGGCTCTAGAGTTACTTCTGATATCTGTATAAACTATACCCGCTCAGGTTTAACTGGACAAGAAAATGAAGAAAACCAGATTACTAATGACACTCTAAAGCGCGATTTAAGCATCGATAATTCCTTACCAGACACTTTCTTTGGAGATTATGCTGTTAGTGCAAGTTTAAGCATGGCCAGAAATATGCTTGAAAAAATAGAAGAGAAATGTCCCTTTGCCAGAAGCTTAGCCTTTAATGATAAAATAAATCAATTTATCAAACACATTCCCGGCATCACTAAAAAAGACTTTTTTGTTTCCGGCAAATATTCCTGGTACAATAAAGATTTTGATTCTACAAAAAAAATTCATGCTATAGAGTTTTCAAAGTATTCTGGGATACTTATGGCCTATGTCACTTCACTGCTTTTACTTGAATCAATATTCAACTCAAATGCAGATGAAGGCACAAGTACATACAACGTGTTTTTATATACGGCAGGTTTTAATGATAAAGGTTCTTTTTTTATAAAAGCTGAAGAAGATTTTCAACTTACTCCAAAGGAAGCACATTCTATCCTTAATAAAATCTACAAAGCAATGTTTGATCCACCAATGGAAACTCTACCCCAGAAATGTATTCCTATGAGTTTGATCAAAGAAGATATAGCTCGTAAAAAAAAGGATGAAGCTCTGATAGACTTCTCTGAATTTAAGACAAAACTGATGTATGACCAGAATAACGAATGGAAATATTTCTCAAAAAAAGATTTTTTTAATCTGGATACCGATATAGGTTATTCTGAAGCAATGTTCAATATTCAATGGGCTGAAGCAAAAGCAAGTCAAATAGAATTAATAAAATTCTTAGCTGTTACTGAAGAAAATAACAACGATGCTGCAGATGCAAGTGAAGAAGCGGGAGAATAAAAAAATGAATTTTGAAAACCTTGAAGACTTTAATATAGATGACTATAAAAGAAAAACTTTATCTGAATTAAAAAGGCCAATGTTTATTGAAGCCTCTGCAGGAACAGGTAAAACCTATACCATTACAAAGATTATAAAAAAGCTTGCAGATGAAAATGTTGATCTTAAAAACATTCTTGTTGTTACTTACACAGAAAAAGCTGCCGGTGAACTTCGCGACCGAATCAGAAAGGAATGCCCTGACAAGGATGTAGACAACGCACCAATTTATACGATTCACTCCTTCTGCCAGAAAACACTTTCTGAATTTTCTTTCCTGGCAAATCAATGTGCAAGTCTTTCGGTTATAGACAATGATTCTATTCCAGATTTTTTAGAACGGGTAATCCGCGATACCCTTAAAGACAATCCAACATTTCAGAACTTTTTTGAAACAGCTGAAAAACAAAGCACCTATATTAATAATCTGAAAAGAGACTTTAAGAAGGCAATCGGGAAATATTACCTTGATTCAAAAAACGAAGAAGTTGAAGATATTGTAAGTATTGATTTGGAAAATTTTATCTACTCGCAGAAAGGTCCTGTCACCTACGCAGATTATGAAAGGCTCTCAAATCCTCAATCAATTGAAGATTTATTTTTCTTTAATGGTTTTGAAGAGAACTGGAATCTACTGGAAACAAATCTGCAGGCAAGAAACGCAGAAGCTTTTAGGGACGATATTTTAAGAAATATTGCAGAAAATCACATCTTTACTTTTGATGGCACCCATTTTCAGGAACGCTGGCTTGGTCCAGAAATTAAAGATACATTTAATTTTCTTAAAAACATAAAAGGACAATACGCTGAACTTTTATCATATAAACAGATTATTCCTGCAATCAACTTTAATTCTGACCTGGTAAAAAAACTCTACCTGGTCTGGCAGCAGGAAAAAGAAAAAAACAAATTGCAGACTTATGATGATATGATTCGCAGTGTCCGCGAAGCAGTCTATAATCCAAATTCAAAGCTAAAAGAACAGCTTCAGAAAAAATATGAATTTGCGATTATTGATGAATTCCAGGATACAAATCAGCTGCAGTGGGATATTTTCAAAAACATCTTTATGGAAGACAAGGACCACGCAATTATTGTTGTAGGAGATCCAAAACAGTCTATTTACTCTTTTCAGAGTGCTGATGTAAATGTTTACACAAAGGCTGTAAAATCTATTGCTGAACACAATGGGCTTGCTTACAGACTTTCAACAAATTACCGTTCCACAGACAGAATGGTAGAAGGCTGTAATCATCTATTCAAAGGCTTTTTCTCTTCACCTGACATTGATTTCAATGATTCAAAGCCATCTGGAACAAAAATTGCCGCTTCATATAGAGGAGAAGAAATCAAGCCTATCTGGATTGCCGGCAATGAAAGTGAACGTACAAGCGAAGAAGATTTCCCAAGATTAATCGTCCAGAAAATTGTAGACTGGTGCAGCTGGGAAAATGGAAAAACAAAACTGCAGATTTTTGACAAAGAAAAAGAAGATGCCAACGGAAACTGTTTTGAACACCGTAATGTATCCTTTCGCGACTTTGCAATTCTTGTAAGATCCTCTAGTGAATATCCAGAATTTGAACGTGCCTTAAGTAAAGCCGGCATTCCTTCCATGCGCTATAAAGATAAAAACCTTTTTCAAGGAAAAGAATGCACCTGCTGGATTTCTCTTTTTAATGCAATTTCTGCAAAAGATTTTACAGGTCATAAACGGCTTATTTTAAGCGAGCTTCTTTTTTCAGATTTCTTCGGTCTAAAAATCGAAGAAGTTGATAATGAAAAATATGATAACCCCTTCTGTTCTGAAAGACAGATGATAATCCAGTGGCAGAAATTAGCGCAAGATAGAAAGTGGGCAAAGCTGCTGGAAAAAATCTATGCAGACACAAATATCGAAAACAGACTTTCTCAACTGGATAAGATGCAGTCCCTCAACAAAATCAGGCAGATTGGAAATTATGCTGTTGATTATCTGTATAAAACCGACTGCTCTCTCGAAGATGCATGTAAACATTTACAGAGACTTTCAAACAGAGCTGCCGATGCTGAAGACGAAGGAAATCTTGTTGAAAAAGGAACTGACTTTGATTGCGTTCAGTTAATGACAATTCATGCTTCAAAGGGGCTTGAATTTCCTGTTGTATTTGCAGCGGGAGGCCTCAGGGGAAAGGGAACCGACATTCCGCAAGCCTTTTTCTATCATGATGAAAAAAGAAATGCAAAGCTTGGTTTTTCACCTTACGGCCAGCAAATGGAAAACTACGAAGAAGATTATGAACGCGAAAGAATTTACTACGTTGCATATACCAGAGCCTCTTCTCTTCTTGTGCTTCCAGTCTATGATGTATGGGATTTAAATAAAAATGACCACTATCTAGTAAGAATTAGAGCAGAAATGCACCAATTTCTTAAAGACAACATCATTTCTCTTTATAACGCAGAGGATGAAGAGGGAGAAGGCTTTGTAGAACAATTAACAGATAATGGAAAGAAACTTGAAGACCTTAAAAAAGAGGTTAAG
>CAMNGG010000181.1 GCA_946537975.1 uncultured Treponema sp.
AATTTCCATAATTCTGCCGCTTGCGGTTGCCATAACCTGTGTTGCTGTCTGATAATTCTCATTTAATAGAAGAATCTGCTGTTTTATTTCTGTAATCTGTTGTTCTATATTAAGCTCTGTCTGGCGGGAATTCAGATATTCCTGTTCGGTAATCAGCCCCTGTTCAAAAAGACTTTTCATCATTCTCTGTTTTTCATTACCGCTTCTGCTGCTTGTGCGGATAACGTCCTGCATATTAAGGTAGCCTTCAAGTTTTTTTTCATTAACCTTAATCTGATCAAGAATATCCTGACGTTCTATGCGGGCAATTATCTGGCCGTTATGAACTGTATCTCCGTGCTGTACGAAAATGTTTTTTACGGCCCCCTGATTTGCATATTTTACGCTTGTCATATTTTCACTGTTCACAAGAACCCCGGTGCCGGTAACTGTATCAGTTACAGAGCCGCAAAAGCCCCATAAAACTGCAACCCCTATCACAATTGCTACAGATATTACGGCAAGAATGCTGGAGGGGTTAATAACAGTCATAGTCTGATCGAGCTGATCAAGAGAAGCAATTCTATCTAATGCTGATTTTCTGAAAATTGCGTGCTTCATAAGTAAATTATAAATTGCTTTTATCTGTAAGTCACTAAAAAAAATATTATCTGATTTTTTTTGGACTTATACTACTGTCCAGTTCTGACCGTTGTCCTTCATAGGAATGCCCTTGAGTTCAAAGAGGCGCGGTGCAGTCACAAATTCAAAGCCCTGCTCCTTGAGAACCGGAATAGTGCGGTCTACAAGTTCTATTGTTGCGTCGTTACCATCATTTACGTGGAGCAGATACATAATCCCGTCCTGCACATTATCCATCATCAGCTTATAGCGCTCATCGACAGTGCGTTCCGGAACCCAGTCCTCGCAGCCGTGACCGCAAATGAATGGAGTGTGGATTACTTCATGCATAAGCTCATTTACGCAGATGTAAGGAGGTCTGAAGAGTACCGGCTTTTTTCCTGTGATTTTGATGATTGCCTCGTCGCACTTGTCGTATTCTTCGATCATCTGTTCGCGGGTAAGCTTTGTCATATCCGGATGGCTCCAGGTATGATTTTCGATGTCGCAGCCCATTTTTACAGCGCGTTCGATAACGGCTGTGTTTTCAGCAGAAATTTTATTTGCGATCAAAAAGAAGGATGCAACAACGCCATGCTTTTCAAGAACATCCAGCATCCTGTTCATTGTATCATCGCCGGCAAAGTTCGGGCCATCGTCGAAAGTTAAACTGCAATATTTCATAGACCTTCTCCCTCATCAATTCCCATCATGATATTCATGCACTGAACGGCAGCCCCGCTGGCACCCTTTCCAAGATTGTCGAAGCGGGTGGTGACCATAATGCGGTCGTCGTTTCCATAGACAAAAATCTGCATATTGTTGGTACCCGCAAGTGTGTTTGCGGGAATGAACTGCTCAGGCAGAGTGCCTTCTCCCATAAAGCCCGCAACCTGAACAAAGCGGCAGCCGTCGTAGTGAGCCTTAAACATTTCCCAAACATCGTGGGCTGTTACCTTTTTTGCAAGCAGTCTGGAATGCAGGCCAACTGTTACAGTCATGCCCTGGAAGTAGTCGCACACATAAGGATTGAAAATCGGCTCATACTCCAGACCACTGATTTTCTTTATTTCAGGCAGGTGCTTGTGCTGCTGAGTGAGAGCATAAAGGCGAGGGGAATCAAGGCCCGGATCCCGGTTTTCTGCCTCATACTGGGCAATAGCCTTCTTGCCGGCCCCGGAATATCCGCTTACCGCATGAATAACTACAGGATAATCGGCCGGCATAATACCAGCTTTTACCAGAGGGTAGCAGATCGCAATAGAACCAGAGGCATAACAGCCAGGAACCGCAACACGGTTAGAGCCCTCTATTTTCTTCCTGAAATCAGCTCCCAGCTCCGGGAAGCCATAAGCCCAGTCCGGATTAGTACGGTGGGCAGTTGAGGCATCGATAATTCTTGTTTTTGGATTAGTACACAAGGCCGCAGACTCAATTGCGGCCGCATCAGGCAGACATAAAAAGGTAAAATCTGAGGCATTAATCATTTTTGCCTTTTCTACCGGGTCTTTTCTCTTATCATCATCAATTGTAATGATTTCAATATCACTTCGTTTTTCAAAACGTTCAAAAATCTTAAGGCCGGTTGTGCCTTCTTTTCCATCAATAAATACTTTGTAAGCCATGGTGTTATTATAGATAAAAGCAGGGGCTTTCTCAATATGGAATTATTAATTGATTGCTGCCCGCAAAGACGGTTCTGCTGCCCTAAAAAGTTTGACCGCACCAAATTTGTAGATTATAATATTTTGTTAGATGCGTGGAGGCTGTTCAGCACCTGCCATAAGGACTTTTTTTTTGCCACAAATTTATCAGTATGCCGTTGCGGCCTTATTCATTGAAGCTGTCATATTATTTTTCTACTTTCAAAAGAGAAGTCTGCCAACCTTTCAGAATATTATATTCCTTGTAATACTTTCTGTTATAACAATGAATACAATAACAGAGTTGTGTGCTGTTCATATGGAAGCAGATAAAAGTAAGCTGTCCATAAAAGCGCTCTACGTTGTCAATTG
>CAMNGG010000182.1 GCA_946537975.1 uncultured Treponema sp.
TAATGTCATGCTGAACTTGTTTCAGCATCTTGTAATAGATTCCGAACCTTCGCAGCATAGCTGCTCGGAGACTCGCTAAAAACAGTCCACAGGACTGTTTTTGCCCTGCTACGCAGTGCCGCTCCCTAAGTTCGGAATGACAGAGGCATACTATTCCTGCCACTTAGTATATTTATCACACTCAAGGATTTTCTTTGCGTTTGCTACGCGTTCGAGTGTAGGGCTTTCCAGGTCTTTGAGAACGTAATCAATTCCCAAATCCTTGTATTTCATTGCACCAAGGCCGTGATATGGAAGAATCTCAACTCGTTCAACATTGTGGAGTGTGCGGATAAAGTCGCGGGTCTGTGTAAGATATTCGTCATTATCAGTAATGCCTGGAACAAGTACATGGCGGATCCAGATTGGCTTATTGATTTTATCGAGATAAGCAAACATCTCGCGGATATTTTTTCCAGACTTGCCGGTAAGCTTAATATGCTCATCTTCGTTGATATGCTTGATATCCATCAGAAGAATATCTGTTACTTCCATGAGTTTCTGAAACTTTGCGAACCAGGCCTTGTCTTCTTCTGTTGCATCTGCAGCTTCACCGTTACGGAAAGGAGCTCCGGAAGTATCGATACAGGTATTAACTCCAAGCTTCTTAAAGGCAGTAAAAAGTTCAATCAGAAAATCAATCTGAAAAAGAGGTTCTCCTCCGCTTACGGTTACACCGCCCTTCTTGCCCCAGTATTCCTTGCAGGACATTGCTTCGTTAACAAGCTCTTCTACGGTATAGAGCTTTCCGTCTGTCATTTTCCAGGTATCGGGATTGTGGCAGTAAAGGCAGCGCAGAGGGCAGCCTGAAAAGAAAATAATAAAACGGCTTCCCGGTCCGTCCGCACAGCCGAAGCTTTCGAGCTGATGAATGTAACCTTCCATAATTATTAATCCTCCTATTTACATTCTATAAGGTAAAGCTAAAAATTGCTATCGCAATTTTTTTAACGCTTTGCTATTGAACACCGGCCGCCAGCGGCCTTACACATTTCTAAAAGATTTTCCACTTTTTATAAAGTCCATGTGGGCTTTATCTTTTGCAGAAAGGCGACGCTGACCAAGCTGAAGTTCGTCGCGATGCTGGCCGCGGGAAGCAGAATGTGCTGCATGCGGACGATTCTGCGGCAAATCCCAGACTGGCTTTTCAGGATGCTTATCACCTTTTTTTACGTACTGGCCCCACTCCTCCGGCTCCGGAACTTCAAACTTCATATGTTCGCCGGTAAAGGGATGGTCAAACTCAAGGGTTCTTGCATGAAGGCAAAGGCGATGGAAAGGATCGGTATGAGCACGGTGCTCTTCATCTCCTGCAAGAGGATATCCATGAGCGGCAAGGTGAGCTCTAATCTGATTTTTCTTTCCGGTATCAAGTGATAGTTCAAAAAGTATATGACTTGGTCCCTGCAAAATCATTTTATAATTGGTGCGGGCTGCTACGGTTTTAAACTCATGCCCTGTACGGTCCGTATCGCCTTTTTTAGGAACAAAGCCAACATTATGTGCATTCTGTGCAAGAGGGTCATCAATAAGGCCCGACTCCGGCAGAGGCTCGGCATTGCGGCTGATTTCTGCGACTGCATGATAAAGGCGCTCTGTTACCATCTGATGCCAGGTATTCATGATTTTTTCCTGAGCCTGCTCGGTAAGGGCAAACATCATAACTCCGCTGGTATCGCGGTCCAGGCGGTGTACTACATAAGGCTTATGTTTTGAGTTAGCCTCTCCCTGCTTACGAAGCATTTCTTCGAGGACGGACTGTGCGGTACGAACCTTGCTTCCGGGATATGGAACAGAAAGAAGCCCGCTTGGTTTATTGATTACAGCAATCCACTGGTCATGATATAGAAGTTCTATTTTTTCGTGACCATAATCTGTCTTGTGCTCTCTCTTGTATTGTGTCGAAGCCTTTACCATAACGGGCGTCATTGTAGCATTTTATAAAGAGATATTCAAATTTGAGATTTGACGATTCCCCCCATAAAGTATTATATTGTTAATTGAGACAAACAAAATGGAGAAATATACAATTAATGGAATGTCCTGTGCGGCCTGTGTCGCCAGGGTTGAAAAAGCAGTAAATAAGGTTCCGGGAGTTACATCCTGCTCGGTAAGCCTTCTAACAAATTCAATGGGAGTTGAAGGAAGTGCAGACAGCAGTGCAATTCTAGCCGCTGTTGAAAAGGCCGGTTATGGAGCAAAACTACAGGAAAAGAAAGTGGTTTCGACAAGCTCAACCACCGCAGATGTAAGCTCAAACACCGCAGATGTAAGCTCAAACACCGCTGGTGCAAGCTCAACCACAGAGGGGTCAGACTCGTTCAACACAAGTGCAGAAGAAGAACTACTCAAAGACAGGGAAAGTCCAAAGCTTATAAAACGGCTTACAGCATCTCTTGGCTTTCTGCTTCTGCTTATGTATGTCAGTATGGGGCATACAATGTGGGGCTGGCCGCTTCCTTCCTGGTTTAATGGAAACCATGTAGCCATGGGACTTCTACAGCTGCTTCTTGCGGCCATCATAATGCTCATCAATAAAAAGTTTTTTACAAGCGGAATAAAAAGTCTGCTTCACGGCGCTCCAAATATGGATACCCTGGTTGCGATGGGCTCCGGCATTTCCTTCATATATAGCGTAATCATGCTGTTCGCGATGACGGATTCTGTAGTAAAAGCTGATGAAGAGTTGACCATGCACTTTATGCACAACCTTTATTTTGAAGGTGCCGCAATGATAGTTACTCTGATTACAGTGGGAAAGCTTTTGGAATCGCTTTCAAAAGGCCGTACTACCGATGCACTCAAAGGCCTGATGAAGCTTGCTCCAAAAACTGCAGTAATTCTCGAAAATAATGTAGAAAAGGAAGTACCAGTCAGTCAGGTACGTATTGATGATATTTTTATTGTCCGTCCGGGGCAGAATATTCCTGTAGATGGAATTATTATAGAAGGAAACTCCGCAATCAACGAGGCAGCCCTAACCGGCGAATCTGTCCCCGTAGATAAGGAAGCAGGTAATTTTGTTTCTGCAGCAACGACTAATACTTCGGGGTTTATAAAGTGTCGGGCTACAAGAGTTGGAAATGACACTACTCTTTCACAGATAATAAAGATGGTAAGTGACGCAGCCGCAACAAAGGCACCAATTGCAAGGATTGCAGATAAGGTTGCCGGCTTTTTTGTTCCAGCAGTCATTGGAATTTCGGCCGTAACTTTTCTTATCTGGATGCTGCTTGGAGCTGAATTCAGTTTTGCTTTAAGCAGATCTATTGCTGTTCTTGTTGTAAGCTGTCCTTGTGCCCTGGGGCTTGCTACACCAGTAGCAATTATGGTGGGAAATGGCAAGGGTGCTAAAAACGGAATCCTTTTTAAAACCTCCGCCGCTCTTGAAGCAGCCGGACACACGAAAATAGTTGTACTGGATAAAACGGGTACAATCACAAAAGGACAACCTTTAGTAACTGATCTTTTTCCAGCTACTGATTTTTCTGAAACTGAACTTCTTGAAACAGCTGCCAGTCTTGAAGAAAAAAGTGAGCATCCTCTGGCAAAGGCAATTATGGAGGAAGCAAAAAAAAGACAGCTCACCCTCAGAACAGTTACTGATTTTGAAGCGCTGACAGGAAGTGGTGTAAGGGGACTTGATGGAGCGGCAGAACTTTACGGAGGAAGTAAAAAATTTGCTCAGACGATAACTGAACTTGATAACGGACTTTTACAGCATGCCGAAGAATTTGCAGATCAAGGTAAAACACCACTCTTCTTTATAAAAAAATTTGGAAACCAGACTAAAGTTATAGGAATTATTGCGGTTGCTGATGTCATAAAAGAAGACAGCCCTCAGGCAATAAAGGATTTAAAGCAGCTTGGAATTAAAACCGTTATGCTTACAGGAGATAACGAACGGACAGCAAAAGCTATTGCGGAGGCTGCCGGTCTCGATCAGGTAATAGCGGGGGTTTTGCCGGACGGAAAGGCAAAGGTAATCCAAGATCTTAAAACTGAGGGAAAGGTTATGATGGTAGGAGATGGAATTAATGATGCACCTGCACTAACCTCTGCAGATATCGGAGCGGCCATTGGAAATGGAGCCGATGTCGCAATAGACGCCGCTGATATTGTATTGATGAAAAACACACTTACTGATGTTGCCGCAGCCATAAAGCTCAGTCGTGCAACTCTTGTGAATATCAAAGAGAATCTTTTCTGGGCCTTCTTTTATAACCTGATTTTGATTCCGATTGCGGCAGGTGTCTGGCATAAGCTTGGTCTGGATATGAATCCAATGTTTGGTGCTGCGGCTATGAGCCTTTCAAGCTTCTGTGTTGTTTCAAATGCACTCAGATTGAATTTATTTAAGATGAATAAAAATTATCAGCTTTCCCTTCAGCAAAATCAGAAGGAAACGGAAAAAGAAATGGAGACAAAGAAAATGGAAAGAACTATTAAGGTTGATGGAATGATGTGTGAGCATTGCGAAATGCACGTAAAAAAAGCGCTCGAAGCTCTTGATGGAATTGATGCAGCTGTCGCTGATCATAAAAATGGCCAGGTAAAATTAACTTTATCAAAGGCTGTTGCAGATGATGCAATTAAGGCAGCTGTAACAGATGCAGGTTATGATTTTATAGGCTAATGGATTGCTATAAAAGCAATCTATAGTTTCAGAAACTGTCTGGTTCTTTCATTTTTTGGATGAACAAAAATATCAGCTGCTGAACCTTCTTCTACAATTACACCTTTATCCATAAAGATAACTTTGTCTGCAGTATCGCGGGCAAAGGACATTTCATGGGTAACGATTACCATTGTAGTTCCCTCAGCAGCAAGACTTTTTATTACACTTAGGACTTCACCTGTAAGCTCCGGATCCAGGGCTGAAGTTGGTTCGTCAAATAAAATTACATCAGGATTTACAGCAAGGGCACGGGCAATTCCAACCCTCTGCTGCTGGCCGCCAGAAAGACTTGAAGGATAAAAATCAGCTTTATCACGGAGCCCAACTTTTTCCAGAGCCTTTAGAGCTATGTCTTTAGCCTGGACTTTAGGCACCTTTCTTGCAGTTACAAGACCTTCCATTACATTTTGCAGAGCAGTCATATTTGCAAAAAGATTATAATTTTGGAAAACAAAGGCCGTTTTGCGGCGGATATCCAGCATAGTTTTCTTTGAAACTTTTTCTAAATCAAGGTGAATTTCATCAAAATCAAGAGTACCCGAATCTGCCTTTTCCAGAAAATTGATACAGCGCAAAAGGGTCGTCTTTCCCGCTCCTGATGGACCAATAATTGCGGTTACGCTCCCCTTTTCTACATTAAGAGAAATACCCTTGAGAACCTCTGTTTTATCAAATGACTTATGAACGTTAGTTAGTTTCAACATCAGCTTCCCCTTACCAAAGTCCGGCGATTTTTTACACCCCGGTAAACAAGTCTTTTTTCTATTTTACGGAAAATAAACTCTACCGCAAGACAGACCGCAATATAAATTATAAAAATATCAATATAAGATTCTACATAATTATATCCGTATGCTGCTTCTATTTTTGCGACGGCTGTAATTTCGCGTACCGTCATCATAAAGGCAAGAGAGGTATTCTTTATAAGAATAACAGCTGTAGAACAAAGATTAGGCAAAGCGGAAACCAGAGCCTGTGGAAAGATGACCCGACAGAATGCCTGAAATCTGGTCTCTCCGATACTCAGTGCTGCTTCCAGCTGCCCCACTTCTACCGAAGAAATTGCTGAACGAAATACTTCGCTGAGACTCGCGGTAGAATTTATTCCAAAAACAACGAAGGCATAAATAATCGGATTAATTTCAAAAATATTTACTGACCAGCCGACAGCCTTTACAAAAGAATTCAATAGACTTGGCATTATGCTGTATACAATCAGAATCTGTAAAACAATTGGAGTTCCTCGAATGAAAGAAACAAAAAGGCGACAAAGCGGATCCAGCACTTTAATTTTATGAATGCGGGCAAGAGAAATCAAAAGAGCCGGTATTACTGCCAGCAGCAGAGAGACTATTGTGATTTCAAGCGTTACCGGAATTGCCTTTACGCAAAGCCAGAAGGTTCTTATAAGATAGAAGAAATCAAGCTGCATTCAGACTCCTCCTGCCTTTTGAATAATGCTTTTCAAGCCGTAAAAAAATCTGCTCTATAATAAGAGTAATTGTCCAGTAAATAATTGCAAGGGCTATATAGGTTTCTAGTGACCAGGCTCCGTAATTTCTTGAAATTATAAGATTTCCAGAGCCCATCATATCAATAAGCCCGATTGTAAAAGCGAGACTTCCTTCCTTGAAAAGTGAAATCAGTGAATTACCAAGATTAGGCAATGCAATCACAAGCCCTTGAGGCAGCATAACACGGCGTATAGCCTGCCAGGGAGTAAGGCCGATGGAAAGAGCCGCCTCGTACTGCTGCCGTCCCAAAGCCAGATAAGCCGAACGAATAACCTCAGCCAGTGTTGCCGCATAAATCAGAGAAAGAGAAATAATTACATAGATTATTTTAGAAGAAAAATTTAGGTCCAGGCCAAAAAGCCCGAGCGCCAGTTTTGGTATTCCGTAATACACGATAAAAAGAAGAACAATGCTTGGTGTACAGCGGATTACATTTATATAGCCGTCAGCAAGAACTCTTACCCAGGGGCGGGAGCTTTGCTTCTGTGCAAAAAGGCCAACCGCAAGTGCCAGACCTAGAATTATTGTTCCCAGCACTACGGCAAAGGTAACGGGAGCATAGGGAATGATTTTCAGAAAACTGTTGTAAATCTGGACCGGTGAAAATGGTCTGTTCATTCCCTACTCCTGTAAATGGTGGTTTATTCAGTCACAAAGTTGAATACATCCTCTCCAAAGTATTTTTGTGACAGTTTAGATATTGTACCATTTTCTTTCAATGTTTGCACGGCCTTGTCGTAGGCTGCTGCAAGTTCAGTCTCTTTTTTGTTGAATAATGGCCAGGTTGGGATTCCCTTGTATGGCACGTAAGCAAGCTTATCTGCAAACTGATGATATGGTCCATCAGCCTTCAAAACGTTCTTTTCGTAAGAAAGCTTGAGAACAAAGTAAGCATCGTAGCGGCCTTCCAGTACCCAGAGGTAAGAATCAGCAATATCAAAAACATCGGATGGAACAAGTTTAATCTGATTTGACGGATGCTTTTCGTTGAAGTCCTGAATTACTGAGTACTGAGCACTCTGTGGAGAAATAGGAATGAGTTTGCCGGAAAACTTTGCAAAGCTTTCGAGATCTTTAATCTGGTCAGCATTTTCTTTGCGGAAGGCTATACCGATTACACTTGCGGCAAGAGGATTTGCAGGAATCAAAAACTTCTTTTTGCGTTCTTCTGTAATCCAGGCACCCTTTGTACCAACCTGATATTTTCCTGATTCAGTTCCAATCAAAAGCTCTTCGTCGCTTACGCCGTGGAACTTGAACTCATATTCCGGAAGAAGTTCATCTACTGCTTTAAGTACGGCAATTTCAAAACCATCTGCATTTCCCTTTTCATCGAGAAAATCATATGGAACATTAGTAACAGTGTGGGCAACATTAATTGTACGCACTTTTGACTTTTTTGCTTTTGCTGATTTTGATGCGGCAAAAAGTGGTGAAATGGCAAGCAAAGCAAATGCTGCAGCCAGGGTAATTTTTAATTCTCTTTTCATAAATCGTCCTCCTGAAATATCAAGAAATAAAAGTTGGCTTAGAGTATATCTAATTACCTAGTTGGTCAATAGGTTTAGATATATAATTTTGTTAT
>CAMNGG010000183.1 GCA_946537975.1 uncultured Treponema sp.
CTTTCTTTATACAAAGGCACGGTAACTGCCCTCTTACTTAAAGAACGCACATAAAGAGCATTATCATAATTCTTATTAGGAGTAGTTCCAATAAAAACCCTGTATCGTCCGTTTTGTTTTACCGGAGTTATTGTTCCTGTAATTTCAGCTTTTGACCAGGTTTTCTTTTTTGAGTCATAGCGGTAATAAGTTTCATTTCCTGTATCAGCAACAATAGAATAATCTGAAACATCCCAATAACCGGCACTCACAGAAGAGAGTGTAATCGTTTCAAACTTATTAGCAAAAATATTCCATTTGCGAATACTCTTTTCACCGCCAACGATCAGGTTTGAATCATCTGTCCAGATTGCAGAAACAACCTTTTCGCCGGACAGAACAGCAAGCCGCTTCCAGGAATTCATATCATAAACATATACAGTTGAGCCCGCAAAGAACATTACCTTACTTCCATTTGGAGAAACGAAAGGCTTTCCGGAATCCTCTATCTCAAGCACCTGCTGAGCCTGCGAATCAATTTTGTAAACTGAACCATGCTCCTTTACTCCCTCATAAGGAAGTTTTTCCTGCCAGAGCACAGGCTTTCCTGCTGCATCCCAGAAAACATAAGAAGCAACTAGAGATGCATTTGATTCTGTATAAGGTCTTGAATAAACTACATCCATATAGTCGCAGGAAGCAGAGCGGACAACCAGGTATGTAAAAAGTCTGCCGTTCTGAGTAACAAGGGCAGAGGTTACTTCACCATTACAACTGAACTTATCTGTAAGCGGATTAAACTGGAAAGGTAGTCTTCCCATAGGCTTACCCTGTCCGATTATTCCGGAATACAAACCAAGTGTATATAATTCCTTTGTATTGATTTTATAAAGGAGATAATCATCAATGTAAGCAAGGTATTTTGATGAAGCCCAGTAAACTGAATTGATGCTTCCTCTTCCTACCTTTCGGTAGCGTTCATCAATTTCTACTCCCCGTAATACTGCATCAGGATTACAAAAGTATACAGAATTATTTTTTTCATAAATCAATACAGTACTGTCCGGGGCCCACTTTACAGGAAGGTCTTCATAGGAATTTAAAACACCCTCACACAAGACACTTGTTTTTCCAGTCTGTGTACTTACCAGTACAAGATTGCCGGAGAAAATAGAAGTTCTCTCAATCCGGCAGAAATATTTTCCATCCGGGCTTACCGCATAAGGAACAACAGGAACTATATTTTCCGGCATCTCCGAAGTCTTTTCAATCCACTTTAAGGAAGCTGTTTTTTTTGAATAACGCGCTATTCCATATCTGTTTCTTATCTGAAGTTCATCTCCTCCAGAAAGAAGCTCCATCTGCTCTGGATAGCAGGTAATAACCTCAGGAGTTTCTGCGGGTTTACCGTCTTTAAGGGCAACATGAAAGAGAGATTTATAGGAACTCGTTCCTACCATATTATGACGAACTGTAAAAAGAATCTCATCATTCTGATTCAGATCCGCATTTCCAAAGGAAGTTCCGGCAACAAGAGAGAAAGAAAAAAGACTTATTACAAGACACAGAATACCTGTTTTTTTCATTTATGCATCTCCGCACTTAATACGAGGATAGAAAGCTCATGCTCAAGGTCATCCAGCTGTTCTTCCATCTTTTCTATCTGATTATAGCGTTTTTCAAATTGTTTTTGTTTAAATTTTGCATAGCGCAGGGCATTATTGTCTTCTTTTTCAGTTTCTACACGTGAATAACCGCACCAGGGGCAATAATAAAATTTATTATCAATAAGCTTTCCACAACCAACGCAGATACACATAAAATTAACCTCTCATATTTAAAGTCGGCAAGCACAGCTTGCCTCTGAGCCATTTTTTCGATGAACCTAAAATGGCCCGCTGCCGCAGCCCATTTTTTAACGGTTCTTCGATTTTAGGCTACTTGAGCACTGTCATCGGATCTATTAATTTTCCGTTCTTATATACCGTAAAATGGAGATGTGGTCCTGTCGAATAACCGGTTGAACCAACAAGTCCAATTCTTGTTCCCTGGCTAACCCACTGTCCCTTGCTCGCAATAATTTTGGACATATGAGCATACAGAGTCTGATATCCATTACCATGATCAATAATTACATAATTTCCATATACCCGGTTAAGTCCTGTAGTAGTTACCTTACCGCTCATAGCCGCAAGAATAGGAGTTCCGGTTGGACAGGCCATATCAGTTCCGGTATGAAAGGACTTTACACCCGCGATAGGATCTATTCTGTTTCCATATGGAGAAGACCAGCGGAACTTTGCGGCAATTGGAAGACGGAAAAGTTCTCCCATTGCATTTTTTAATGAAGCGGCATCCATTGCGGCACCAGGTAAAAAGAGCTGCTGACCCGCTGTAAGAGTTTCACTTGTAAGCTCATTTACATCAAGCAGTTCTTCCATACTTATTTTATTTTTTTCTGTAATACTGCTCAGGCTGTCGCCTTTTTTTACTGTGTAAATAATTCCATCGATTGAAGGAATCTTAAGCTTTTGACCTGCCGCAAGCTGACGGACGTTTCCAATATCATTTACAGAAATAAGGGTAGAAATATTTGTAAGCCCGAATTTCTTGGCAATTCCACTTATTGTATCGCCAGAGCGAACCTTGTAGGTCTGATAAGAAACTGGCTGAGTAAAGCTAACCTTTGGAGCTGATGTTTCAACATCAATAAGCTTTCCTGTTTCATCATAGTCAATTCTGCCTTCAAGGGCAAAGGTTGCCATAAGTTTATTCAGAGTCTCAATGTCATCCCCACTTTCATTTTTAAGAACAACAGGTCCTGTATGGTTTATATGATGTACTACAAGCTTCACTGAAAAATACAAGGCAAGGCTCAAAAGGGCTGCGGCGGAGGCAATTATCACAATGATTTTTGACTTTTCTTTAATATAGAGTCCCGCAAGAGAAACATGGCTTCCCACAAATTTAAAAAATGAACGCAGTGAAAAATCACTTTTTACTTTTTGTGCAGAAAACACTTTCAGTTCTGGTGAAAAAATACTTGAGGTTATGGATGCGGCCTTATTCCGCTCTTTATGTCTGAACTGTAATTCCGGTACGGCAAAAGTTTTTAATGGCCGTAAATTTTTCAAGGGGTTATATCCTCTTGTGCGGGAATTATCCTGAACGTAACTTATTATTTCCATGCTTCAAATATCGGAAGATAATAAGGGCTGGTTTAGAGAAAATAATACTATAGATATTCCTGTAAAAAGGGATATTCGGTCAGGAAGGCTTCCCGGGGGAAGGCTGCGGTGAGTTTTTCGAGTTCGCTAAGCTGTGCCGGGGTCAGTGGGGAGCTTGCGGAGGTCGCTGCGGCGAGGAATTGGGGTTTGCGGGAATTAATGCGTGGAAGTTGTAATATAGCCTCCGGGGCGACCGCCACGATGCCCGGCACTGAAAGTCCTCTCGGGTCGAGAGTAAAGGTTTTTGTTTCGGGGCAGGCGGCGAGCCGGGCTTCAAACCACCAGGCAAACATTTTCATGCGGCTGTCGGTAAGTACAGGTAAACCGGTATAATCGGTGCCCGCAACGGCATTCGCACTGTAAAGAGAAGCGGCTGTAAATTTTTCCGGGCTAATCAGGCGGCTTGCAAGCATATGATAGCTTTGTTCTGCGGAGCTGCCCTTTATGTGTGTCTGCTTTCCCGGAAAAGCAAAATCAAGGCCGGCGGTAAAGATTTCCCTTGCGCCGCAAAGGCGGGCAAAGTTCCAGGCAGACGAAGCAACGGATCCACCTGTTCCAAGATCGCCTGGTGCAAGTCCCAGTTTTTTCTGCACGAAAGAGCCTATTGGAAATTGAGAACTGCATATTAAAACTCTACGGCAATTAAATCGGAAAACCGCAGGATAAGCACTTACCTCTGTTATTAAAATACTCTGAGGTGCACTAAGTCCCGCAATATGTTTGTAAGCCCAGAACTGAGGATCTGTCAGAATTACAAAATCAGGTTGAACTCCAACCCGTAAAAGAGCACGCAAAGAGGTTTCTACACAAACTGTTATACAGCGATCCTGAAACTCTTTTAAATAAGGCAAAACATTTTCCAGTGAAGGCCCTGCTCCAATTATCAAAAAAGGTAAGATTCTTCCATCTGTCTGGCAGGCCTTATTTTCCAGGCAAGACACATTGCCGCACTTTCCATATTCTGTAAGGTTATTTAAGCTGTTTCTGCACCAGAGTTTTCCAAACTTTCGAAGGGTTGCCGCATTAATTTCATTTTTTCTTTGATTTCGTTTTACTATAGAACGGATTGCATCAAAATAAGAGGCTGCATGAAAGGTAAAAGCGGGAATATCAAAGAAGACTGCATCAGAAACTCCTGTTTCACCAATGTTTACCTGCTTCGAATCTTCAAGCAGTGGCAAAACAGCTTCAGCAGGTGCCCCGACTGCAAGCACAAGCTTTTCCAGTTCGAAAACAGGAGTCCAGTCCAGCAAAGTCATTGATGCAAAAAAATGTTCAATATCCGGTTCTATCAAAACCAGCTGGATATTTTTTTCTGCTTTTTGCAGTAAAAGCTTTGCACATTCTGTTACGTGATATCCAAGTCCAAAGCCATAAAACACAATTTTAGACTTAGAAAAAACTTCATCCCTATTTAAGGCTGACTGGGCTTCTCTTTCCGGATTATAGGCAGAATGAAGTCTGACTCCCCCTTCACTCGCACTTATCATTCCATTTTTTGCTCTTTCTAAAAGCCAGAATTTTTCCGGAGCTACCGGCTGTGAGCCGGTTATCTGAGCCAGCTGGGGGAACCTGTTTTTAAAGGCGGTAAAATTTTTATTCCAGATTGAGTTCAATTACCATGTTCTCCGTTACCGGGGTTCCTGGCTCCGGGCTCTGACTTGTTACCCAGCCGCTTCCGTTTATATTCAATTTAATATCTGTACGATCCATAAGAGGCAGCAAGTCTTTCTTTGACCTTCCTGAAAAATCAGGTACGACAGAACCTATCTCTATTCCATGAGAAGAAGATATTGTTATTACACCGCTATGCTCGAGAGATGCAGCACTTCCACGGCTCATTCCAAGATGATCAATTATTATATCTGCGGCTTCTCCAATTACAGGAGCAACAATACGGCCTCCGTAGGTTTCACCTTTTGCTTTTTCAACTACGATATACAAAACAATCTGTGGTTCATCAACCGGGAAAATCGCAATACAACTCGAAAGAAAATCTGTATCACTGTAACCGCCGTGTTCCTTATCTGCCATCTGTGCTGTACCGGTTTTAACACCTATATCAACATCCCTCAGATTCGCTCTGGAACCGGTTCCACTCTTTGCGGTTGTCTCCATACAGCTCAAAATATAATCAGCGGTATTTTTTGAAAAAACTCTATTCTTATACTGTGGCTCATGCTGGTAATAAAGAGTTCCATCTTTATTTGTAATTTTGTGAATGAAAGAAAGCTGAACCGGCACTCCTCCATTTGCAATTGAAGTTGCGGCCTGAACCATCTGAAGGGCAGAAACACTTATTTCCTGGCCGATTGCAATTGTCGGCTTAGAACGTGCGGACCAGAGACTGCTTGTTGTATCCTTTACGGATCCTGCAGTTTCTCCCGGAAGCTCTACTCCAGTTTTTGTTCCAAATCCAAGCATACGGATTCTGGTCATAAACTCATCTTCACCAATTCTGTCACTTATCTGGCCAAGTACATCATTGCAGGAATAACGCAGACCATCTTTTGGTGTACACCAGCCGTGATGCTCCAGACACTTGATTCTGATTGTTTCACCACCGGAAATCTTTTTCTCGTACATTCCATCACAGAGGAAAGAGTCATTTGGGGAAATTCCATGCTCATCGTAAACTATTCCAACGGTAAAAATCTTGAAAACAGATCCCGGCTCATAAGCTGTCATTGCCGGCCGGTCTACCTTGGCAGCAATAGAAGAACTTCCATATTCATTTAAATCAGCAGAAGGAAGACTTATATAAGAAAGCACTTCGCCAGAGGTACAATCTGCCGCAACAAGCATCATACTTTCTGCCTGGGTTTCGTTCATAGTTTTTTGAGCAATCTGTTCAAGCTTGTATTGCAGATTTGCATCGATACTTAAAAAAACATTTCGCCCCTGCAGGGGCTCGCCATTTTCATCGGTACCTGATGGAGAAAGAACTGACTGCTGGGAAAATTCTATTCCGGCAAGGCCCTTTCCATCATCTCCCATATAACCGATTAATTGGGATGCTAACTCATGGCTTGGATAATTTCTTCCGGGTATTTTTTCATAGCTTACAAAGTTGTAGCCCTTCTCATCAGTCAAAGATTTAACCGGCTCATACAAGGCCTGGGAAACCTTCTTTTTAAGATAGACAAAACTTCGGTTAGAACTTAAAAGCTCTATTACTTCCTCTGCCTGCATATCTAAAAGGGGAGCAATATCCCTGGCAAAACGATTTTTTAACTTTTCATTATCCCTGATATTTTTTACTGAAACACCTATGTGATAGAAATTTGTCTGAACGGCCAAAGGAAAGCCTGAACGGTCAACGATTGAACCTCTTTCGACTGCGGGCATATTTTGTGCTACAGGAGTTACGGGCTGTAGAGAAAGCTTTGCGTATGTAAAAAGAAGAATCAGCAGACAGATTCCACAACAAACAAAAAAGAAAACTGTCTGCTTTGGTTTGAAAAATTGATTCACAATAAAATTCCACCCATTGATATTGTAAACCTATTTTATAGAAATTTCTAGGTGATTGTTTAAAATAAAAAAAAACGGTGGATATGTACTTCACAAAACCACCGTCCTGACATCCGAACGTAATCCGGAATCCCCTGTCATCCCGAACTTGATTCGGGATCTATTAATTAGTCTTCAAGAAGTTTATTTAAGAGATAGTTCGCAAGGAATTTCTTCCACTGAATGGTTGGCTGATTTGGGCCACCAAGCTGTATACATTCAGTTGGATTTGTAATGATTTTTGGTGCAGAAGCTTTTTCTACCTTTCCACTACCCCATAATGCAGCCCATTTATATTTACCGAATTCCTGTAAAGTATATTTCTTTGTAGAACCTATTACGAAATCCACACGAGTCTGAATCAAATTGTTTAACATTTCCACGTCCTGAGTCGTTACTGACTGAACAGCCACTGTAAGTCCTTCAGCTGGATCAAAATAGAAATAGATTTCTGCATTTTTTAATGTTTCAGTAGATTCTCCAGCAGTTTCTGTATCACCATCAGCAGCTACAACTGGAATATTAATTGTTTTAGTAGATTTATACTTATACCACTGTTTATATGAACTATCTACACTTTCCTTAATAATTTCCTTTGCTCCACAGCTGGTAAAAATCAGTCCCGCAAGCAAAACAGCAGCCGCAGTCATTATTGTTAAAATTTTCTTCATAAAAAAACTCCTGTAAGAATTTGTATTATTTAATTATAAATCACCCTGTTTTATTTGTCAAAAATATCATATTCGGTAATTTATTTATGAATGAGGATGAGCCTTGTTATAGGTTTCAATAAGCTTTTCAGTTGTAATGTGGGTATATCTCTGAGTTGTACTGATATTTGAATGTCCCAGCATTTCCTGTACCATACGAACATCAGCTCCGTTACCAAGCATCGTAGTAGCAAAGGTATGTCGAAAAGCATGAGGATTAATATGATGATTAGTTCCTTCGGTTCCTGAATATCTGTTCAAAATATA
>CAMNGG010000184.1 GCA_946537975.1 uncultured Treponema sp.
TGCAATCTCAATGGCAAAGGAACATCCGGAAGATGTTGCAATGCTCATAAGAACATGGTTGATGGAGGAATAGTTTATGTCAGACGAAGCTACAGAAGCACCGAAATCAAATCCAAAGCCGGTACCAAAGCCTGGTCAGCTTAAGCCTGCAGGTTCTGGTTCATCATCAAAAAAAGGCAATAAGGATTATAAAAGTTTAACAGGTCGCCAGAAGGCTGCAATCTTCCTCATCTCGCTTGGACCTGAGGTTTCTGCCGAAATTATGAAGCACCTTCGTGAAGACGAAGTTGAAACCCTTACCTTTGAAATTGCACGTCAGGAAAAAGTAAATCCTGAATTTAAGGATGCCGTACTTGAAGAGTTCCAGGAGCTCATGAATGCTCAGAACTTCATCACAACCGGTGGTATCGACTACGCTCGAGAGCTCTTGGAGAAATCTTTGGGAAGCCAGAAAGCCATCGATATCATCAACCGACTTACAAGCTCGCTTCAGGTTCGTCCTTTCGACTTTATCCGCCGTACGGATCCGGCTCATCTTTTGAACTTTATTCAGCAGGAATATCCGCAGACAATTGCCCTGATTCTTGCTTATCTTGAACCAGGAAAGGCTGCCGTAATCATGCAGAACCTGCCGGAAGATATGCAGGCCGAAGTTTCTAAGCGTCTTGCTACAATGGACCGAACTTCACCTGATGTATTGCGCGACGTTGAACGCGTATTGGAAAAGAAGCTTTCTACACTGTCTTCAGAAGACTACACTGCTGCCGGTGGTGTTGAAGCAATCGTTGAAATCCTCAACCTTGTTGACCGTTCTTCTGAAAAGTCTATTATCGAATCTCTCGAAGAGGACGATCCGGATCTTGCAGAGGAAATCAAAAAGCGAATGTTCGTATTCGAAGATATCGTTATGCTCGACGACCGTGCCATTCAGAAGGTACTCCGCGATGTCGACCAGCAGGAGCTCGCAAAAGCGCTTAAGTCTGTTGATACCGAAGTACAGGATAAAATCTTCCGTAACATGTCTAAACGTGCGGCCTCTATGCTTAAGGAAGATATGGAGTTCATGGGACCTGTCCGCTTGAAGGACGTTGAAGAGTCTCAGCAGAAGATTGTATCTATCATCCGACGTCTCGAAGACAACGGTGATATCGTTATTGCACGTTCCGGCGAGGACGAGCTTGTATCATAAAATTGTGCGAGGGTAGGAAGAGATGGCAAAAACTGTATTTCGCCCCGGCGAAGCAAAAAATATCGAAGAAAAAGTAATGCTTCCTCTTTATAAGGATTATTCTCCGATTGAAGAGGCTGTCGTAGAAGAGGAAGAAGAATATACCGGTCCTACCGCAGACGATTTGCGCCGAGAGGCCGAAGAGTATAAAGCACAGTTTGAACAGGAAAAGCAGCAGCTTAAGGCTGATGCCCAGAAAGAAGCTGAGCGTATTATCAAGGCCGCAGAAGATACTGCCTTCGCAGAAGTTAAACGTCAGACAGACCAGGCTGCTGTAATTAAGGCTGATGCTGAAAATGAAGCTGCTGCAATTGTTGAAAAAGCAAAAGCCGAAGCTGCTCAAATTGTTGCAGAGGCTCATGCTCAGCATGATAAGATTGTTTCAGAAGCTCGCAACGAAGGTTTTGAACAGGGAAGTCAGGAAGGCTTTGAAAAAGGCTCTGCAGAAGTAGACCGCCTTATTGATCGTATGCATAAAATCCTTGAAGCTGTTATGCAGCGCCGTGAAGAAATCCTTCAGGATACAGAAAGCCAGATTGTTGAGCTTGTAATTTTGATGGCCCGCAAGGTAATTAAGATTCTTTCTGAAAATCAGAAGAATGTTATCATGGCAAATACTGTTGCCGCTCTTCGCAAGGTTAAGACCCGTGGCTCTGTAACACTCCGTGTTAATATTGAAGATGTTAAGCTTACTACCGCACATGCCGACGAGTTTATTCAGCATGTTGAAAATGTTCAGGGAATTACAGTTCAGGAAGATTCTTCTGTAGAAAAGGGCGGTTGTATTGTAGAGACTGACTTTGGTGCAATTGATGCCCGAATCTCCAGTCAGCTTACTGAACTTGAAAATAAGATTCTCGAAGTTTCTCCTGTTAAAAATATCAAGCGGTCTGATCCTCTTACCTCTGAGTAATTTGAATAGCGGGGGTGGGGTATGCGTTCTTCTTATACTGGTGAATTCGATTTTACAAAATATCTCGAAAAGGTTGTTGATGCAGAAACAATTTTGTATACAGGCCGCGTAACTGCAGTAAAAGGTCTTGAAGTTGAAAGCGAAGGTCCGCGCTCGGTAATCGGTGAAATCTGTACGATAAAATTGCGCGATGGCAAAATGCTTCAGGCAGAGGTTGTCGGCCTTGATGATAAAACTGTAAAGCTTGCACCTTTTGGCGAAACAAAAGGAATTGAAGTTGGCTGTGAAGTTGTTGCTTCCGGCCGCAGTCTTATGGTTCCGGTTGGTCCGAATCTTTTGGGCAGAATGATTAATGCAAGCGGCCGTCCCTGCGATGATAAGGGCGAAATTGTTCCGGAGACTTATTATCCGGCAGTTGCAAATCCGCCTTCTCCTAATGAAAGAACTGATATTAACCGTCGTATTACAACCGGTGTTCGTGCTATAGATTCTCTGCTTACAGTTGGAAAGGGACAGCGTCTTGGAATCTTTGCGGGCTCTGGTGTTGGTAAGTCAACTCTCTTAAGTATTATTGCACGAAATACAGATGCTGATATAAATGTAATTGGCTTGATTGGTGAACGTGGCCGCGAGGTTTTAGACTTCGTAAAACGTGACCTTGGTGAAGAAGGTATGAAGCGTTCTGTGTTAGTTGTGGCTACCAGTGATGAGCCTTCAATCTGCCGACTTCGTGCCGCTCAGGTTTGTACAGCCGTAGCAGAATATTTCCGCGATCAGGGTAAAGACGTTATGCTGATGATGGATTCAGTTACCCGTTTTGCTCATGCCCAGCGAGAAATCGGTTTGGCAAATGGAGAGCCGCCAGCACAGAAAGGCTATCCGCCAAGCGTATTTGATATGATTCCAAAGCTGCTGGAGCGTTCAGGTACAAATCAGAAAGGTTCTATTACTGCCTTCTATACAGTTCTTGTAGATGGTGATGATATGAATGAACCTATAACTGATAAGGTTCGCGGTACTCTTGACGGCCATATTGTATTAAACCGTAAGTTAGCCCAGGCTTACCATTATCCGGCAATTGATATTCTTCAGTCTATTTCGCGTTTGTCAAAACGTGTTTCTGGTGCCCAGACCCGTAAGGCAGTAGGCCGCCTTCGCACCTGGATGGCAACTTATTCTGACAATGAAACAATGATTACTGCGGGAATCTATCAGAAGGGTAACTCACCGGAAATAGATGAAGCAATAAATAAACATGGTGAAATAGAAGAGTTCCTCAAGCAGGAAGAGTACGAGCCTTGTCCAATGAATGAAACCCTGCAGAAACTTTCAGCCCTTACAGGCATTGAAATTCCGGAATCAGAATTTGTTGAGGCTCCGGCCATTGGAATTCCTACTACGGCACAAATTGTGGATGCGAATACTCCGGTGGTTGAGTAGCCCGAAGGGCGTATCGAAACCACCTTATGATGAGTAATCTGCAGTGGTTTCGATAAACCGCTACGCGGCACTCAACCACCGGTGATTGAGTAGGCCGAAGGCCGTATCGAAATCACATATAAAATATGAAGAAATTTACTTTTGAACTCCAGAAAGTCCTCGAATTCCGCGACTTCGAAAAACAGCAGGCCGAAGGCGAGCTTGCAAAAGCCCTTGCCGTTGAAACTGAAATAAATGAAAATCTCAAAAAGATTGCCCAAAATTATGCGGCCGTAAAAGCCAGACAGGAAGGTTCATTAAGTGTTCAGGATTTTATGGCTCAGAGTAAGTACAATAAACTTCTTGAATATCAGAAAGAAGAGCTCTTAAAACAGCTTGCCCAGGCAAAGCTTGTCACTGAACAAAAGCGCGAAATCCTTCGCGAATGCATGAAAAAAACAACTGCCCTCGAAAAACTCCGCGAAAAGCAGCTGGCCGACTGGAAGCAAGCCGCAGATTATGAAGAAGCAGAATTATTGGATGAAGTGAAGAATAAATTGAAATAACTCTGCAAAAAAAATCAGACTGTGGGACCCGCAGTCTGATTTTTTTAGGTTTAAGGGCTCGCGAGCCCGTGAAAATATGGAGCGAAGCGGAATATTTTCACAATAAACCACCCGCTATGCGGGTGTGCGACAAATGCT
>CAMNGG010000185.1 GCA_946537975.1 uncultured Treponema sp.
TGTCTGAAGGCAATAGTAACGCATAAGGAAGTAACCAGAGCCGAATGACTGGAAGGCATTCCGCCTGTGCGCCAGAACATCACTTCTAAAAGCTCTGTTAATGAATGGATTCGGCCATAGATAAGTTTAATGGCAGCTTTTATAAACTGAGCTCCCAGCCAGCTGAATATACAGGCAAGAAAAATCGGGTTATGTAAAAAAAGTATAAACTGCTGTGTGAATGAATAATTTTCTGCCATAAAAAACCAATTTTTGTATAAAAAAACTACATATATTTTAGCATTGATAGTTCAATTTTACTAGTAGATTTTAAAAAAATAGATATACTTAAAAATATGGAATTCAGGGATTTTACTTGTGGAAAAGATGATGATGGCAGACGCTTAGACCGCATTCTGCGCATATTTTTAAAGGACAAGAGCCTTGGTCAAATCTATAAACTTATCAGAAAAGGTCTTATTAGGGTAAACCACAATAAAACTAAGCCTGAGCTTCACATAAAAGAAGGAGACCTTATTTCAATAGCAAGCTTTCTTTTGGAAAATACTGACGGTTATGATAATCCTGATATAAAAAAATCGGCTTCCCCTTCCGGCGACTTACAAATAGTTTTTCAAAATCAGCATCTTCTGGTTATTAATAAACCCTACGGCCGTTCCGTTCACGGCAGCGAAAAGGATTCAGCGTCTGGTCTTGATAAGGAAGTCCTTTTTTATTACGAAAAAAATATAAAAGCCTCAAAAGAAGCGTCTCTGGCCTTCAGACCCGGCCCCCTGCACAGACTGGACCGTAATACAAGCGGCCTTCTTGTTTTTTCCTTAAGTCTTGAAGGCGCAAAATGGTTTTCTGATAGTATAAAAAATCATACAGTACAGAAAAAATATCTGGGACTTGCAGAAGGAAAACTAGAGCAAAGCGAAATATGGGAAGATTCAATTAAGGACTCAGAGCAAAATGCTGAAAACAGCGAAGGCTTTTATACAGTTACCAGGGCCCAGACTGACGAAGGAAAAAAGGCTGTAACAATTGCAAAACCGCTTGCCTATGTACTTCTTGATAAAAGGGAGTTTACACTGGTTGAATACACCATAAAAACCGGCCGTAAACATCAGATTCGTCTGCAAAGTCAGCTGCACAAACATCCTCTTGCGGGCGATAAGGCTTATGGAGGAAAAGGCTGCGGGGAATTAAAAAGGGAATATTATCTGCATGCCTATAGTCTTTCCTTTCCCAAAGATAATCCTCTTGAATTACCTCTGGAAGTGAAAAGCCCGCTTCCAAAAGATTTTAAAGAGCTTTTAAGTGAGTGTGAATTATCAAATTGTGAAATGTCAAGTTGTGAAATTGAAAATCTTGGTTTATAATTATCTGTATGGATAAAAGCCTTTCTGAATTTTTAAGCCATTTCAAACCCGTTCAGGTATATGCCCTCGTTGGAGAAAGCGGAACCGGAAAATCCTTCCGTTCAAAGCTTCTTGCCGAAGAATATGGCATACATGCAATTATTGATGACGGACTTTTAATTCAGGATGAAAAGATTGTCGCCGGACGTTCTGCCAAAAGGGAAAAAACTTATATGGGCGCAGTTCGAGCGGCACTTTTTGATGATAAGGAGCACCGCGATTCCGTTGCAAGAGTTCTCCGTAAAACCCATATAAAAAAGATTCTGATCCTTGGAACTTCAGAAAAAATGGTAAGTAAAATTGCCATGAGACTGCAGCTGCCCCAGCCTCAGAAAATTATCCATATCGAAGAAATTGCTTCTAAAGAGGATATAGAAAAAGCTATAAAATCGCGCCAGGTAGAAGGTAAACATGTAATACCGGTTCCTTCAATTGAGGTAAAGAAAAACTATTCTCAGATTTTTTCAAATTCAATGCACGAGTTTTTCAACAAAAATAAAATCTTCAAAAAGGCAGGTAAAAACCTTACCGGCAAGATGATAGAAAAATCCATTGTTCAGCCCGAATTCTCAAAAAAAGGCCGTATTGAAATTTCAGAGGCTGCCCTAACCCAGATGGTTATGCATTGTGTAAATGAATGTGACCCGGATGTTAAAATCAAAAAAATCAGTATTAAAAGCGATAACAGGGGCTACCGTCTTGT
The DNA here is from genome assembly GCA_946537975.1 of uncultured Treponema sp. Taxonomy (GTDB): domain Bacteria; phylum Spirochaetota; class Spirochaetia; order Treponematales; family Treponemataceae; genus Treponema_D. The sequence continues at coordinate 2,107 of CAMNGG010000185.1, forward strand.
TGTAACAATTGATGTTCCTTTCGGAACCCAGCTCACAGGCAAGGTTCACAAGCTGCAGCAGTACATTATAGACAAAATAGAATCCTTTACAGGTATTCTTATTGAGGAAGTAAGTATTGTAATTGATAAGATTTCAAAGCCTTCTAGTATGAAGTAGTCGAAGAGGCTTTTGATTTTTTGGACTGATGGGCTTTAACCCCATATTCATTGAGAGCCGCTTTTACTGCAAATTCAAGCTCTTTACGAACAGGATTCATTGGAAGCACAAAGTTTCTGCATTCGGTCCAGGTTTTACCATAAAGCTCTGTATAGGAATATTTATCTGCTGTTTCCTTTTTCCAGTCTGTAAGAGTTCCTACAAAATCTTTTATTACATAAAAAAGCTTTTTACCAAGTCTGGCTTCCGGCTCCTTTGAATTTAACTGGCCAAGCTTTTTAAGACTTTCCATAAATTGACTTTCAAAGGTGCGGCTTTCGTAAATTAAGCCAGTCGCAGAAGGCTGCAGATAAATAAACAAATCAGTATCAAGTGCTTCCTGAATAATTTCATAAGCGTACGTACTGTTGATAATTTTTAACAGCTCCTCTGTAAGACGCGACGGTGAAACCTGTGAAAGAAGGCTTGCAGAACTTCTTATTTTATGTCGCAGAGAATGTGGCATTTTTGCATGGGTTGTTGCGGAATACTTAATGGCGCGGAGCATACGTACCGGATCTTCAACAAAAATCTTATCCAGTGAAATTACAGGACGTAGAATATGTTTTTTTATATCCCGCATTCCGCCTACATAATCAATTACCTGTTCCTGAAGAGGATCATAGTAAAGCGCATTCATTGTAAAATCACGGCGCTGAACATCTTCTTCTATAGTTCCAAAATCATTACCAACGGATCCCTCCGCATTTGAACGGAAGGTGCTTACTTCAAAAATCTTTGTGCCGAATACAACATGAACCAGTCTGAAACGACGGCCTATAATACGAGAATTCCGAAATATTCTTTTTATCTTAGATGGCGTGGCATCGGTGACAATATCAAAGTCTTTTGGTTTGTTTCCAACTATTAAATCTCTTACGGCACCGCCTACAATGTAGGCTGTAAAACCTGCATCGCGAAGTCTGTTAATAATCTGCAGTGCATCGGGATCTATGTTTTTATTTGATATAAGATGTTCCGTTTGTGTATAAACAACGGCCTTTTTTATCGGCCGTCCATTACCATCGGTACCATATCTAATTAACACGATTAATGATATTATTGTTATTATCTACAAATAGTCAAGATGGTGCCGGAAGGGGGCGTTGCAATCCACTTTCAATCCATTACAGTTTACTTATCCATGAAATAATGTCATTCTCAACTTCTTCCTTGTTGTTTTCGTTTAAGATTTCGTGGCGGTCGCCGGCGTACTCTTTAAAATCAACCCGGGTAAGTCCGTTTGCCTTATAGATATCAATCAGTTTTCTGATGGTTTTTCCGTAGTCTCCAACAGGGTCTTCACTACCCCAGATAAAGAAAACAGGAAGTGATGCAGGAATCTTTTTTATATTGCTGCTTTTGTGAATCTTATTAAGACCTTCTGTCATACTGCAGAAGAAAGAAGCTGTAAGTGGGAAACCACACCAGTTATCCATCTGGTACATATCAACATTAAGATCATTTGCGGAAAGCCAGTCGTATTCCGTACGTGGATTTTTAATACGCTGATTATAAGAACCAAAGGAAAGCTTATCCAGCATAGCAACATGCTTATTTTTTCCTGTAAAGAAGGTGATTATATGAGTCGCAATTGAACCTACCGCAAGAAGTGCACGGCGTGGACCTGCAGTTCCGCAGAGAATACAGGCATCAATTTCACTGCCATATTCTTCAATAAAGCCCTGAGCTACAAAGGAACCAAAGGAATGTCCCATAAGAATTGTCTTTTTTCCAGGGAAATCATTTTTAAGATTATCTATAACTGCCTTTAAGTCTAATACGGCGCGGTCAAAGCCCTTTTTGTCTGCCAGCTTGCCGAAGATTCCTGTTCCGTTTTTATCGGCAATTTCCGCAGAACGTCCGTGGCCTCTCATATCATAGGCATTAAGAACATATCCGTTTTCTGCCAGTACTGAACCAAATCTGTCATAACGCAGTGAATGCTCAGCGAGTCCATGATGAAGCTGAATAATGCCTTTTATTTCCTCTTCTGAATCCGGCTGCCAGCGGTTTAGACATAATTCATAACCGTCATCCATCTTTATAGTAAAATTCTTAATCTGCATAATGCTTTCTCCTGTATCTTGCAGTTCACAAGATATTAATGTTAATATTATAACATGTTAATTCAAATAGACAAAATGGTTTTTGGGGGAAAATGTTTAGGAAAAATTGAAGGCAAAAATGTGTTCGTTCCCTTTGCCATTCCTGGTGAAAAACTCGAAATTAATATAACAGAAGAAAATAAAGATTATGATAATGCTGAAATAGTTGAAATAAAAGAAAGCTCTCCACACCGCATTATTCCGCCCTGCCACTATTACGGCAAATGCGGCGGCTGTAATATGATGCATATAGAGCCCTCTTATCAAAAGGAAATACGCAAAAACATTCTTACAGACATTTTCAGACAGAATGGAATTGATATTTCCGAAAAGCTGCAGATTATTTCAGGGCCAGATTTCAACTACCGCTGCCGTTTTCAGCTTAATGACGGCGGTCTTTCACAGAGAAAATCCAATGTAGTTATAAAGATTGAAGAATGCCTTTGTGCGGAAGAAAAGGTTAATGAATATCTTAAAAAAACAGCAGAAGAGTCTTCTGCCCGCCCCGCAGGCCGTTCTCATCTGTTTGGAAGCTCTTTTTCAACAGAAGAAGTGAAAATTGCTGCGGAAGAGGATATCCGGACTTCTAAAATAAAAATCAGCGGCGGCGGCCAGAAAAATAAAAAGCTCAGGCTCAAGGAAAACAGATATTTTGCCGGTACCCTTGCCTCTCCTGAAAATACTATGACTGTGACTCTTGGAGGCCATAAGCTTTCCTTTGATGTAAGAGGCTTTTTTCAATCAAATCTTTTTGTTTTTGAAAAGGTTTGCCGCCTGATTACAGAGCTGCTTCCGGGTGGTAAAAATATTCTTGATATGTATTCGGGCTGCGGTTCTATTTCGGCCTTCCTTACAGAAAAATATGAGAATGTTGTACTTGTCGAACATAACCGCGACGCCCTGGTCTTTGCGGAGCAGAATCTTTCAGGCTCAAAGCACGTAAGCTACGGTTTAAGCGGGGCAAATTTTGTAAAAAACTGTGCGGCTACCCTGCCTCCCTTTGATGCCTGTACAATAGACCCTCCCCGTTCCGGAATGGAAAAGGAAGTACGCGACTGGCTGTGTCAGTCAAAGATTCCCCTTATTCTTTCTCTTTCCTGTGATCCGGCAACTCATGCCCGCGACTGTGCCCGACTTATAGCGGCCGGCTACTCCTTAAAACAGACCTATCTGCTGGATTTTTATCCAAATACCAGCCATATAGAAAGTCTCTGCCTGCTGGAGCTTGACCAGTAAGCTGATGAAACTCAGACAGAAAAAATCGAAGATGCTTATGAAAAAGGATATAAAAAAACTGTTTCTGATTCCGCTTATGCTTTGCTCGGCAAGGTTTTTCTGTCTTTTTTCACAGGAAGCCGGGCTGGAAACTCTTTCTAATTACAACACGACCTGGACTGCGGTTTTACCCGGAAGCCCTCTTTGCCAGCCGGAGGTTACTTCTTACGGCTTTTGCATCGCAACTGATGCCCGGAATCTTATGGGCTATTCTTCTAATGGAAAGCTTCTCTGGGAAAAATCAACCGGCCGGGTTCGAAAATTGTCTCTAACAGCCTTACGCGGAGACTTTATTCTTTTTCATGACCAGACTTCAAATATTCTAAAGCTCTTTAATCCAAGCGGCAGTGAGGTCTGGGCTAAAAGCCTTGATTTTAAGCCTTCTGACCGCCCCTTTGCGGGAAGAGACGGCCGCTTTTTTATTCACGGAGAAGGCAAACTTGTCTGTATGGGAATTAATGGTTCTGTAAGATGGAAACTGAAAACTCCCTCACAAAAAAATCTGCCCCTGCAGGAATTACCTGACGGTTCAATTATAGTATTTCTATCTGATGAAGGCGGAAAAACCAGAGGCTTAAGAGTGTCGCCTTTTGGCGAAAAACTGGAAGAAATAACCTTTGCGGGAAGTATAAAAAGCTCATACACCTGCAGCGAAGGAATTCTTCTGATATTTACAGATGGCAGCAGCGGTCTTTTTTCAATAAAAGAAGGCCTTACAAAAAGCCTCTGGGTAAGCACGGTAAAAAGTGGTAATCCTCTTTTTATCGTCAGCAGTAATAAAAAGGATTTTCGTCTTCTTTCCCTTTCTGCCTCAGATGTGACTATTTTCAAAATCAATTCCAGTGATGGACGCGAAGAAGCAAGCTGGAAAATTCCAGGTATTAATGGCAATGCCCTGCAAAAAATCAGTTATTCTGACTCTGAAATATTTTTAGCTGATTCTAATAAAGCCCTTTTACTGGATTCGGATGGAAAAGAAATCTGGTCTGCAAAAATGCCTGAAGGAATCAAAAATAAATCAATCAGTCATATTCAATATTTAAATGATGATTATCTGATTTTCTGTTCAAAAAACTGGTCTATTGACGCTTATCATACAAATCAAAGTACAAATAAAGCTTCCGGCGGAAAAACTGTCTTAAAAAATATACAAGCTGATTATTCTTCTTTTGCCGCAACAGACTTAAATGAAATCAATTATTATACTAATGCCGGTTTTTTTGCCGAAATTACAAATCCTGAAATTGAAAAAGAAATAAAAGAAGGAGATTTTGGAGTAAAAGAAGCAAAATGGCTCCGGCAAACTCTTTCAATAGCTCGTCTTTATTATCTTGATTCAACCTCTTCTGATTTTGGAACCCGCATAGAAAAATCAGTATTTTCAACAGATTCTACGGGCTTTGAAGCGGTTCTTGTTCAGCTTGCCCTTTTATGTACTGATTCAACTCAATCAGCCTGTGCCGATATCCTTACAAAAAGCAATAATAAAGCCTACTGCCGTTCAATTTTATCGAATCTTTCCGGCTATGATCCTGACGGAAAGCTGCTTACCGCAATTGGAAGGAATGCGGAAAATGCAGGTGCAAAGGATTCTATTTATTGTAATTCAATCTGCGATGCTGTTTACACTATCTGCCTTTTTATGGGCCGGCCTGCCTATAATAATCAGGGAAAAGATATAATTAAACGCTTTATGGGTACAAGCTATTCGTCAAATACCAGAACCTATGCCCGTGACACGCTTAAAAAGATTATCTCTCTCGAATTATAATTTTTAATCTCTCTCGAATTATAATTTTTAATGGTAATATTTGATTTCTTATGTTAAAATAATTTAATCAACATAAATACAGGTGGCTTATATATGAAAAAAGCATTTTTATTTCTGACTATAATCCTTTTACTTTCAGCAGGTCTTTTTGCTCTCGAAGTAAATGAGAACGAGCTTAAATCAACTGATGATACCACAATAGAATTTATAAACTATACAGGACCTCATAAAGTAATCGATTCTATTGCATCTATCCGTTTGATTGGTAGCGGACTTGGAAAACAGATTGCCGGGGAGCCTTCTAAATCTGCTTCTACCAGCAAAAATGCAAAATACTGGGTAGTTCATGCAATTGATGAAAACGAAGGTGGTAAACTCGATGCTGATATTCTTTATGTCGGTTCAGATGCTACTGTAGATCATATTAACAACTTAAGACGAATTATTTCTGCTTATCTTGTTTCAGCCTATGGATATAGTGAAAAAGACGCAGATACAATTTCAGTTTTTATTACTGTTTATAATGCCGTTTACCGCGGAAAAATAGACACCTTTAAATCAAAATATAAGAATGTAGTAATTCAGAATCTTTCCAGCGAAAATTGTGGTCTTTCTGTAAATTATAAGGACTGGCCGGGAAAATCTGAAATTGTTATTCCACTGTATGACGTTAATAATGGTGGCCTTTCAACTGTAGATACCTCTGTAATCAGCGATTCTTCTGTAGTTGATTCTATGAAGGAAGATGATGACAAGAATGTTGAAAGCCGAAAGGAAATGGTAGACATCAAAGAGCGTGAGGCTGACCAGGCCAGCGAAAAAGCTCAGGAAGCACAGAAAAAGGCTGTAACTGAACAGAAGAAGCTGGACGAAGAAAAGAAGAAGACTGAAGAGACAAAGAAGGAAGCAGCTCAGGCTCAGAAAACTGCTGAAGAAAAACAGAAAACTGCTGATGAAAATCCTGAAGATAAAAAGGCTCAGGAAGAAGCTAAGGAAGCTAAGGCTGTAGCTGAAGAAAAGAAGCAGGAAGCTGAAGAACAGGAAAAGAAGCAGGAAGAACAGCAGGCTAAAACTGATGAGGCTAAAGAGGAAGCAAAGGAACAGCAGGCTCTTGCAGACAAAAAAGAATCTGAAGCTCAGAAGGAACGTAAGGAAATTGCAAAGGATCAGGCTGAAGTTCAGAAACAGGAAGCTGCTCAGGCTAAAATGAATACTGAATTTGGTATTATTCTTTCTGATGAAGCAAATATGCTTTCCCGCCTTGTTAAGTTCAATATTGAAAACGGTGAAGTTATAAAGAACTCTCCTGTTGCACAGATTCGTAACCGTACGGTTTATAAAGAAGGTGATGACTTTATTGCGATTGCCGGTGAGAATTCTAAAAAAGGTGCTGTAAAGCTTGTTACAATTTCACCTGAGACTCTCGAAATTTCTGCCGAAAGTGATAATGAAATTGCGGAAGATTCTGTACTTGTTCAGGACGGAAGTGACTATTACTGTGTTGTTAGTGACGGTGGCAAGTTCTACCTTGCAAAATTTGGCGGAGACTTAGCTCTTAAACTAAAATCAGAAATACAGGTAAAATCAGGAACTCCAGTTACTGTTACCGGCAGCGGAATTGTTGTAACAGACAGCAACGGCCGATTAAGACTTCTTGATAAAAAAGATCTTTCTGTAATTACAAATCAGAATACCGCTGATGCTAAATAAGGCAAAAATAGCTGGCTTATACTTATAAGCCGGCTATTTTAAGTCGGCAAGCATAGCTTGCCTCTGAGGCATTTTTGTGTAAATCCTAAAAGGAAGTACTGTCGTACTTCCTTTTTTAACGGATTTGCTATATTAGCCTTCATCTGCTTTGTTTTCAAACTTACTGTAGGTTGGCAGGAACATAATATCTATATCTCCTGTAGCACCGTTTCGCTGCTTGGCAAGAATAATCTGGGCATCCTGGGCTGTAACCTCTTCCTTTAAGCGGTTACGGTGAAGGAACATTACAACGTCGGCATCCTGTTCGATGGAACCTGAACCACGAAGCTGGGCAAGATTAGGAGCCTCCCCTTCTGCATCTCGGGAAACCTGACACAAGGCAACAACTGGAATTTGAAGCTCGCGGGCAAGTGCCTTGAGAGATTTTGAAATCAAAGAAACCTGTTCGTAAACCGGCGCTGTAGGATCATCTGTAGAAATAAGACCAATATAGTCTATAAAGATTATTTTTACGCCATTATTTTTTACCATTCGGCGGGCTACTGCACGAAGGTCTATAAGCTGCATATTTGGAGTATCTACGGTGTATAAAGGGGCTTCAAACCATCTGCCTGCGGCGTCCTGAATCTTTTTTACATCATCTACCTTGAGCATACCGGAACGGATTTTATGCATTGGTACCCGGGCTTCCTGGGCAAGCAGACGCATACCGATTGATTCATAAGGCATTTCAAGTGAGAAAAAGCCGCAGGGAATGTGTTTTTCGCAGGCAATATTCTGAATCATAGAAAGTGCAAGGGCTGTTTTACCTATAGACGGACGTGCACCAATAATGATGAGTTCTGAATTCTGGAAGCCGGAAGTCATTGTATCCAGCTGGGCAAAGCCTGTAGGAATACCTGTAAACTGATTTTTGCTCTTATATCTTGCTTCAATCAGTTCAATTTCCTTTATCATAATATCCTTGGCAGGAAGGATTTTTGTTGTTTCATTATGCTGGGCAAGGGCAAAAATCTTTTGCTCTGCTTCGTCTAAAAGTGCTTTACTCTTTTTCTGTAAATTAAAGGAAAGAGTTTTCAGTTCAGAAGAAATATTAATTAAGTCACGACGGCCTGCACGGTCAAGGACTATATCTGCATAGTAATCTATGTTTGCGGCGGATGGAACTGTATCTGTTAATGAGGCAATATATGCAGCTCCACCTGCATTTTCAAGCTTGTTTTCTACGGTTAATTCATTGATAAGTGAAATAGTATCGCCGGTTGTATTTTTAGAGAACAATTTAAGCATTGCTTCATAAATTGTCCTGTTCTGTAGGGAATAAAAGCGGTCTGGTTTAAGGTTTGAAACAACCTCAGACATTGCACCCCAGTTTAAGAGAAGTGCTCCAAGTACGGCCTGTTCTGCTTCAATATTATGTGGTGGAACTTTGTCATTTAATGTTGATTCCATTTTTAACTTCTCCCAAAAAAAATCCGGTATAAATATTATACCGGATTTTACGATGTTTTAAAGTATAAAACTGAAAATTTCTAAAAACTATTCAGCTTTTTCTTCAGCAGCTGGAGCTTCTTCCTTTGCAGGTTCAGCTTTCTTTTCTGCCTTCTTTGTTTCTGCAGGTTCGCTGCCTTCTACTGTCTGTGCCTTTACGTGTACATGTATTTCAGCAGTCTGTGCTTCGTAAAGTTTAATTGTAGCCTTGAAGCTGCCAACAGATTTGATTGTTGAACCTGGAATATCGATTCTCTTGCGTTCGATTTCGAAACCAAGCTTGTTGAGTGCTTCAGCAACAACGTGTGCTGTAACAGCTGCGTAAAGCTTTCCGTTTGCTGCTGCCGGCATATTGAGTTCGATATTTGCAGCTTCAAGTTTTTCCTTAAGGCTTGCAGAATCCTTTCTCTTCTGCTCTTTGCGTGCTTCGATTTCTGCCTTGCGGCCTTCGAAGATTGCTACTGTAGCTTCATTGTAAGGTACAGCAAGATTACGTGGAAGAAGGAAGTTGCGTGCATATCCGTTAGCAACGTTCTTTACGTCTCCCTCTTCTCCAAGTGATTTAACGTCTACGTTAAGAATTACTTTCATTTGTTTCAAGCTCCTGTTTATTTTTTACACTC
>CAMNGG010000186.1 GCA_946537975.1 uncultured Treponema sp.
TCAGAGAAGCCACCTTAAGCTTGTTGCCAGCGAAAACTACTGTTCGCTCAACGTTCAGGCTGCTATGGGAAACCTTCTTACTGATAAATACGCTGAAGGATATCCTGAGCACCGCTACTATGGCGGCTGTGTAAATATTGATGCTGTTGAAAACACTGCAGCCCGCGAAGCTGAGGCTCTTTTTGGTGCTGACTACGCTTACGTTCAGCCTCACTCTGGTGCTGATACAAACCTCGTTGCTTACTGGGCAATCTTGAGTGCAAAGGTTGAAACTCCAACTCTCGAAGAGCTTGGTGTAAAGAGCTTGAATGATTTGACTGACGAACAGTTCGACGCTCTCCGCAAGAAGTTCGGAAACCAGAAGCTTATGGGTCTCGACTACTCTTGTGGTGGTCACCTTACTCATGGATATAGAATGAACGTTTCTGCACGTATGTTTGAATCACATCCATATGGTGTAGACCGCGAAACAGGCCTCCTCGACTACGACGCAATCGAAAAGCAGGCTATGGAAGTAAAGCCTCTCATCTTGCTCACTGGTTTCTCTGCTTACCCACGCAAAATCAACTTCAAGCGCTTCCGCGAAATTGCAGACAAGTGCGGAGCAGTTCTCATGGTAGATATGGCTCACTTCGCAGGTCTCGTTGCAGGTAAAGTTTTCACAGGCGACTACGATCCAGTAAAATGGGCTGACATTGTTACTACTACAACTCATAAAACTCTCCGCGGTCCTCGCGGTGCTATGATTCTCTGCAAGAAAGAATTTGCTGATTATGTAAACAAGGGTTGTCCTATGGTACTCGGTGGTCCACTCGGACACATCATGGCTGCTAAGGCAATTGCTTTCAAAGAGGCACGCACTCCAGCTTATCAGGCTTGGGCTCAGCAGGTTGTAAAGAATGCACAGGCTCTTGCTGAAGGCTGTAAGTCTCACAACATTCCTCTTCAGACAGGCGGAACAGACAACCACCTTATGCTCTGCGATGTAACTGTTTACGGTCTTACAGGAAAGCAGGCAGAAGCTGCCCTCTTCAAGTGCGGTGTAACTGCTAACGCAAACGCTCTTCCATACGACAAGAACGGTGCATGGTGGACATCTGGTATTCGTATCGGAACTCCAGGTCTTACAACTCTCGGTATGAATGAAGCTGACATGAAGGAAGTTGCTGACATCATCGACTTCGTTCTCAAGAACACAAAGCCTGGCGTAACAAAAGAAGGAAAGCCAGCTAAGGGTAAGATTGAGATTTCTGATGATACAGTAAATGCAGCCCGCGCTCGTGTAAACAAGCTGCTTGGTGCACACGTTCTTTATCCGGAGCTCGACCTTGACTTCTTGAAGAAAGAATTTGTTAATGCATAATAACCTGTAATCCGGCTCACATAAAAAAAGTGCGTCTACGCGGCTGTATCTATGCTGACAAGTGGTCAAACCTCTTGCAGCACACTACAGAGTGCAGGCGCACTTTTTTTTCGTGGAGTCAATTGACGGGTTATTCCCCCCACTTCTTAAAAAGATATCTGTCTTTGCCCTGTGTAATTTTTCCGTATTCAATACACTCTTTCGGACAGTTTGAAATACAGGCCATACAATGGGTACACTTATTGCCCCAGACCGGCTTTTTATCTGCAAGCGTAATATTATTAAAAGGACAAAGCTTTACACATTTTCCGCAGCCTATGCAGGAATCCAGTGTATAAAAAGCCTTTGAAGTAAGAACGATTTTTCTCCATACCGGCTCAAAGGGTTCTACAATCAGAACTTCAAAAAAGAATACGTGTCTGGCCTTTAGTTTTCCGCCGGCCTTTATAACTTCGGCTGCCTTCGTAAGCTTTTCTTTTGCATCTGCAATTTTGCTCCTGACTGTAGCCGCATCCTGCATAGGATAAGCATCGCTGGCAATATAATTTCTTGGCATAAAAATGTCTTCTGACCCTTTATATTTTAAGCCTTTCTTTAAGCATAATAATCGGCCTGAAATGCTTGCACAACCGCTGTAACCACCGCTTGTAAAGATAAAATAAACTTCCCTGCTGCCCGCAAGCTTCACTTTTTTCAAAAACCGCTTTACAAAGACAGGGATTTCACATACATAAATCGGACAACAGATTATAAAGGGCTTGTCTGAATAAAGCTCTGAATAATCTGCGTTTTGAATTTTCTGAAGAAGATTCAAACATTCATCATCAATAAGTCTTGCAATTTCTTTTGCCGCAAATTCTGTATTTCCTGTTGCTGAATAATAAAGTACCATATATTATATATTCTCACAGAATGTAAAAGTAGTCAAATTTTCAAATATCGTCACATTTTCTCATTTTTACATTTTCAAAACTCAGCCTTTGAAAACCATAACGTTAAAAATCCCCCCCCTTTTATATCTATTAACAATTAGATATAATTATGTTATGAAAAAGAAAGTTTTCTGGGCTTTTATTACCTTCTGCCTTTCCATACTTACAATCTACGCCCTTTTTTACAACAGTGGACTTTCTTTTGAAGAACTCTGGATTGATATAAAAGAAGCGTCCCCCGTCTGGCTTATTCCAGCCGCCTTATGTATGTTCGGTTTTATATTCTTTGAGGGTCGTTCTCTGGTTTTGATATTACGCACGCTGGGATATCCGGCAAAAAAACGCCGGGGCTTTTTATACGCATCTGCGGATATTTATTTTTCTTCCATTACACCATCTGCAACAGGGGGGCAGCCCGCAAGCGCCTTTTTTATGCATAAAGACGGAATCTCCGGAGTTGCTGTAACGGTTTCTCTGATTTTGAATCTTACAATGTATACTCTTGCCATTATTACACTGGGCTTATTTTCACTCATCTTCTTTCCGGACATCTTTTTGAGTTTTGAACTACCCTGCAAAATTCTTATTCTGATTGGAATTTTAATGATGTTTCTGCTAACCCTATTCTTCATAATTCTTCTGAAACGTCAGAAGCTTCTTGTGAAAATAGGAACAATACTTATTTCCATTTTGAAGCGTCTCCATTGTAAAAACGCGGCAGAAAAATTTAATTCAAAGCTTAATAAAATCCTGGAAAACTATAACGAATGTGTTGTAACTCTGGCAGGCAAAAAGAAGCTGCTTGTAAAAACCTTTCTTCTGAATCTTATGCAAAGAACTTCACAGATTCTTGTTACGGTTTTCTGTTATTATGCTCTTCATGGAAAGCTTACAAACGGACTCCTTGTTTTTGCGATTCAAACTTATGTCGTGATGGGTTCAAACTTTATTCCAGTTCCGGGTGCCCTGGGAATTTCTGAATTCCTTATGTATTTCGGCTATACTATGCTTCTGGAAGAGGAAAGCGCTTATTCCCTTGCAATTCTCGGCCGTGGTATTTCTTTTTATACCTGTAGTATTATAAGTATTTTTACAGTAGTATTAGGATATATAATTATTCGTTATAATTATAAACATAAAGGGGCCGCAGCCCTTAAAGAGGATATATAATGATTGGATTTTATGACTACACTGTTGTTCTTACATATCTTTCAATGCTTTCCGCAACAAGTGGAATTATGCTTTGTCTTAATGATATAGGACATCCTTACCTTGGAATGTTTTTCCTTATGTTCTGCGGTTTATGCGATGCTTTTGATGGAAAGGTAGCAAGAACAAAAAAGAACCGCACAGAGCAGATGAAACAGTTTGGAATTCAGATTGATTCCCTGTCTGATTTAGTAGCCTTTGGGGTTCTTCCTGCCTGTATTGGAATTGCCATGCTGCGCAGTAGTATAGAATTTTCAATTTTCCCTGATTTCAAGTTCCTCCATCTTGCAGATAAAACAATTGTTATCAAAGTTATTTTAACTCTTGTTGCGGTTTTTTATGCCCTGGCAGCAATGATTCGTCTGGCCTTCTTTAATGTTCTTGAAGAAGAACGTCAGAAAACCGAAGGCGGTGGCGTAAACAAAACTTATCTGGGACTTCCTGTTACCAGTGCGGCCCTTGTATTTCCGACTATTCTTTTGATTCATGTTTTCTGTAAGGCTGATCTAACAATTCTCTATTTTATCTTTCTTGCTGTTGTCGGCTTCCTTTTTGTTTCAAGAATTCAGATTAAAAAACCGTCAACAAAAGGCGTTCTGATCATGATTGCCATAGGCGTTGTTGAAGCGGCTACCCTAGCCTGGATTTTCATTGTAATGAAACGACAGTAATGGATTCTCTTACTTTTCTGTATAAAACTATACCTGGAAGATTTTTTTTAAAACTTCTTGCTTCACGCCCTCTCTCAAAAATCTGTGGAGCATTTCTTGATTCTTCCTTTTCTTCTTTTCTGATAGCAGGCTTTGTAAGGAAAAACAATATTCAGCTTGAAGAATATCAGACAGAGGGCATTAAAAGCTTTAATGAATTCTTCAGAAGAAAAATAAAAGACGGTTTCAGAAGCTTTGATATGGAAGCCTCTCATTTATGTGCTCCCTGTGACGGTCTCCTTTCCGTATGGAATATAAAAGAAGATACTGTTATTCCAGTAAAACAGTCTTGCTACACAATTTCATCACTGCTTAAAAATCAGGAGCTGGCAAAAGAATATTACAACGGCTTATGCCTTGTTTTCCGCCTTTGTGTTGATAACTATCACAGATACTGCTATTCTGAAAGCGGAAAGAAAAGTAAAAACACTTTTATTCCGGGAGTTCTTCATACAGTAAGGCCTGTTGCACTTGAAAGCAGACCTGTATTTGTTGAAAACTGCAGAGAATATACATGCATCGAAAGTCAGGTTTTCGGCAAAATTATTCAGATGGAAGTTGGCGCAATGCTGGTAGGAAGAATTGTGAATCTGGAAGAAGAAGGTATAGCCATCCGGGGAAAGGAAAAAGGCTTTTTCGAATACGGTGGCTCAACAATCATTCTTCTTATAAAAAACGGAGCTGCGAATATTAATAATACGATTATTCAGAACTCACTTGCAGGAATTGAGACTCCTGTTAAAATGGGACAGATGATTGGTTATTCGCCGCGGCAGGAGTAATTATGAAAAAATATATCAGCCCGATTTTCTGGGGACTATGCTTTGTAATTTTTACAATTCTTGTAAAAACATATGATGTTCAGCCGCTTGGTGCAGAAGGCTCTCTTATAGGCTTTGCAAACCTGAATACTTCGGTTTATACAATGCTGGGTGAAAATCATTTCTGCTATATGGCAACTCAGATCTTTGGAATATTAGCGCTTATGGTTGCGGCACTTTTTGCGGCAGCAGGATTAATTCAGCTTATAAAAAGAAAAAATCTTTTTAAAGTAGACAGACAAATTCTAATGGCAGGAATTATTTATCTGATAGTAATTCTTCTTTATATTCTCTTTGAAAAAGTACCAGTAAACTATCGTCCGGTAGTCTTTGATAAAGGGCTTGAACCTTCCTTCCCTTCTACCCATACAATGCTGATTTTGACAATTTTTGGAACAGCAATGTCTGCGGCAGGTCTTTATATAAAATCTGCAAAGCTTGCCTTCTGGGCAAAGGTTCTTTGCCTTGTAATAATTGAACTTACAATTGTTTTCAGGCTGCTCAGTGGAGTTCACTGGTTCACTGATATTATTGGCGGACTTCTTATATCGATTTGCTTAATTTCACTTTATAAAAAATTAATTATTACAGAAGAAAAATAAGGATTTCAACCGTATAAACCAGGCTTACTTAAAAAACTGTTTTACTTAAAAATCAGGTTTACTGACTGCATGTATTAATTCTCCGCTCACCGGATGCCAAAAGCTGATTTCAGCTGCATGCAGCATAAGTCTTTGACCTTGCAGGCATTGTCCATATAGAGAATCCCCGACTATTGGAATACCAAGACCACCCAGTTCTTTTGAACAAGAAGAGGCCACCCTTAACTGATGGGTACGCCCCGTATGCGGTTGGAACTCGATGCGGGTTACTTTCTTTTTTAATCCCGAAACTGAATTTTCCAATACTTCAACTCTGATTTTTTTCCAGTCTGTTATTCCAAGGTTTCCATTTTCTGCATCATAAATCTGATGGGGACGATTTTCTGTATCAAGTCTGAAAGGAAGCTCTAAATGACCTTCATTCTTTCCATAAAGAATTCCGTCTAAAAGTGCAATATATTTTTTCTGAACAAGCCCCCGGGCAAATTCCTCATTTAAAATACGATGAGCGTCCGGATTTAGAGCAAGCACAAGAATGCCTGAGGTCTCCATATCCAGACGATGAACAGCACACTGTAATGGAGCCTGAGGGAAAAGTTTTCTTAGGCGAGCCTCAACGCAGTCTTTTTTTTCTTCGCCCTTACCGGGAACTGAAAGCAGGCCGCTCTCTTTATTTACAATCACAATATCTTTATCCTGATATAAAATTTCAATTCCCATAATATCGGGAAGAATATAAGAACAGCGTTCATCACAGGGAGGATAAGAAAAACCATTCAATTTATGAACAGTATTCCTTCCGTAATAAACTTCATCCATGCTTACAACTTCCAGATTATGTTCAAAGGCATAACTCAAAAGCTTAGGAGCACAACAATCCCCTGTTCCAGCTGGAGGAAGTTTTCCATGATGTTTTTCTATTATATTATTTAATGATATTTCTTTTCCGTCAAAGCGCGTAAATTTATAAAGAGAAAAAACTTTTTTAAGCGATTCATCTGTAAGAGCGGTACGCTGCTGACACAAGTCTTTGTAGCGCTGCGTCGTTTTACTAACTAACGATAGTTTGTTTATTTCATCGGTAAGAAGGTGTATTTCTTTATCATTCTGAGCAAGGGCATTATCAACTTTTTCCGGAGAAACTAAAGAAGGAACAAAAATAACTTCCTCATTAAAAAGTTTATTTACCTGAACACCAGAAGCTTCTTTTATAAGCTTACTGTTACCGCTTACGGCATAAAGCAAAATGCGCTTGCCCTTTTCACTGGCATTTAAAGCTTTCTTCCAGCATACAAGGCAGCCTATCATCAGGCCCTGTCCTTTGCGTTCCTGGCTTTCCCTGGAAACCTGCACTAACTCAAGCTTCCCCTCTTCAATCAGAGAAATGAGCTTTTGAGTATAATGACGGGCAGACTCCTGGGGAAAAGGTGGAAACATTTTTTCTCTTAAGCTGAATTATTATTTCAGATTTCTTATTTCAACAGAACCATCTTCTTTAGAAATAAAAACAATAGGTTTATTCTGAGTAAAAAGTCCTGTTTCTACAACACCAACAATTGAATTGATTTTTACTTCCATTTCCGGAACATTAATCGGTTCCTTCCAGGTACAATCAAGAATCTGATTTCCATTATCTGTAATAACAGGACCGGCCTTGCGTACCCCTTCACGAAGAACAGCAGTTGCACCAAGAGCGGCGAGAGCGTTCATTACCGGAACTCTTGCATCTCCGATAATCTCTACAGGAACCGGAAATTTAGTTCCAATAGTCTGAACTGATTTTGAAGAATCAGCAATTACAACAAAAATCTTTGCATTGTATTCAACAATCTTTTCGCGGACATGTGCTGCACCGCCACCTTTAATACAATTGCAGTCAGGATCCACTTCGTCTGCTCCATCAATAGCAAGGTCAAGCTTTCCGCCTATAATTTTATCGTTCATAGAATAAACCGGAATACCGTACTCCTGACAGGCATTTTGAGTCTGGAAGCTGGTAACTACTGCCTTAATATCAGTTAGTTTTCCGCTGTTAATATGCTCGGCAAGACGCTTAACGGCAGGCATAGCAGTTGAACCGGTTCCCAGCCCGATTTTCATTCCGCTGAAAATCAAACCCTTTTCTATAAGTGTATCAATAGCAGTATTTGCCACAAGTGTTTTTTGTTCTGATTGTGATAATGACATTTTACACCTCGTAAATATTATATTTGAGACCCTGAAACAAGTTCAGGGTGACATGTCATGCTGAACTTGTTTCAGCATCTATTTCGTTTCGTACTCTAAACCTGTAAACAGTCTAAACTGTTCGTAGGCCTGATATTCAAGCATTTTATAGCCGTTACAGACACGGCAGCCCGCAAGTTCCGCCCTCTTCATTACTGGAGTTACAGCCGGTTCATAGACAATATCAAATAAGAGCTCGTTACCCCGGAAATCATAAAAATATATAGGGTCGTTTTCACTATTCGAAAGTCCTTCAGCATTCATACCAACAGAAGTTGTCTGTACAATAAGATTTGAATACTCATCCAGCTTTGCCGCACAGTGAGCATCCAGCTGACAATAATTAAAACCATATTTTTCGGCAAGCTGGGCGGCAGTTTCTACAGTACGATTGAAAATACAAACTCTTGCTCCCAGTTGTTTTAATACATAGGCAATAGCCTTCGCAGCACCACCCGCACCAATAATTGCAACCTTTTTATGCTTAATTTTTACAGGGCCCAGAAATTCTTCCAGAGCACGACGGAAGCCGGGAGCATCAGTATTATAACCAAGCCATTTATTATTTTTGCGAACGATTGTATTGCAGGCTCCAATCTGAACAACCTCAGGAGACTGTTCATGAAGATAATACATTACAGATTCTTTATGTGGAATTGTAACAGAAAGTCCACGAACCCCTATACCCTCACAGAAGGTAAGTATATCTGAAATTAACTGAGAACGGAAGGGAATATAAACAGCATTCAGCTTCTTTTTTTCATATCCCTTATTATGAATTTCCGGACTTGAAGTTTTAAGCAAAGGCCAGCCGGCAATTCCATATAATTTTGTTTCTTTATTGATTGATTTAAAATGATACAAATCATTAATAGTAACAGGATCTATATGTCCTATAGACTTTGTGTTTTCAAGAACTTCTTCCGGAGAAACATAAGTGAGATATGAATTTGTATAGCCCGCAAGAATACGGGATGGAAAACCTTCCGGACCCATCGCACAAAGAATATGCTCATATTGAGTCATATTTTCTGCTTCTTTTAAGAGATTAAGAACGTCGGAAAGAGACTTCGGCATGAAGGCTATTTTCGGAATTTCGTAACCGGTTTTACGCATAATATCGCAGCGTTCACGGATATTCAAAATCGGTTCCTTCATACTGTGACAGCTTCGGATGATTCTAACTCCAAAGGCCATAGCCGCATCCTGAATACTTGGAATATGAAAATCTTCTTCAAAATCTACGAAGGCAAAATTTTTTGATTTATCAGGATTAGCAAAAGCAAGGGCCCGGGCAAAAAGATTTGTACGTGCAAAATCGCCGCCGGTAAATTTTCCACCGTCAATATCGCGGCGGATTGTAAGAATACACGGCTGATATATCATTGCGGGAAAACGGCGGGCATTAAGCTGTTCATCCTCTGTAAGATGGTCTACCCGAAGTTCAACTAAATCAATATATTTTTCATATTTTTTTACAAGCTTAAGATTCTCTTCAAGAGTCTTACCTGTAAGGGTCATACATATCAGCGGTTGATTCATTTTTTTATTCCTTTTTTTAATTTACAGTTTTTCTGGAAACCACCTTATTTACAACTGTAAGCTCAAGAACGGTTCCCTTTGGTACTGCATAAGGAACGGTTACATTTCCACCAGGATGAGAGAAGCTGAGCAGTGTATAAGAGTTTCCTTCTGCAGGATAAGCCTCCAGCTTCATTGGAACCGGATATGGATAATCTGCAACCTTCTCCTGATAAATTCCATAAATATTGTCGTTATATTCATCCTGAGGCAAGGCCATTTCCAGAGAAACTCGAGAATAATTTGGAATATATTCACTGTCGAAGGCCTGCTGATCTACAACGGTTCCTGGCTTTTCATCATCAGAAGCCCTGTGAGAAGTAATATCAAATACAAGCTTGCTGCGGGTAATAATCTGCAGAAGGTCATTTACTGTCTGGCCAATCAGATAAGGAGCCTTTGTATTTTCATAATTAGGTCCACGGCTTACAACAAGCTGAACTGTAACAGGTTCAGAAATTTTTGTACCGGCAGGAGGATCCTGTTCAAGAATTGTACCGGCATCAGATGCATCCGGCTTGTATTCAGGTTCAGCAAGAACGATTAAAGGTCTGGTCTGACCGGCAAATAGAGTCTGAAGCTTCATGCGAAGATCTTCAATATTCATTCCGGTATATTCATCAACCTTATCTACAATAACACCGCGGCTCACAACAAGAGAAACACGACTGTAGCCTTTTACGATTGCGCCCGCATCAGGTGACTGATCAAGAATAGTTCCCTCATCACCTGGAATATCAGAATAACGAAGACTGATTTTTGGATACAATTCCTTTACCTGCATTTCAAGCAGAGCATCTTCAAGATTCTTTCCAATTACATTTGGTACAAGAACCTTTTCCGGCCCTTTTACGTTCATAAAGAAAATAGCAAAAGCGGCAAAGCACATCAGGGCAAAGGCACAAAGACAAATTGCCAGAAAGGCAGGTATACTGGTTTGAAACTTGTCATAAGACTCTGAAAAACTGACCTTAAGTTCCGGCTTTTTCTTAAAAAAGTTTTTGATTTTTTCTTTATTCATAGTATCCTCTATTCCAGTACGGTGCCGCAGAAATTCCTGGCTCCGTTCATAAAGCTTTTATAATCCATTGCATTCTTACCCTGACGCTGAAGCATTTTTACAGCAAGTGTTCCTTCGCCAGTTTTTATAAGAATACCATCACTCTTTGAAAATTCATATACCTGCCCGCAAGCCGCAGAAGCAGCAGCAGGAAAGCTCTCATCTGCCACAGAAAGTGCCTCAAGAATTCTTAGTGTTAAACCATTTTCCAGACACCAGGCTCCCGGCTGAGGATAATAGGCTCTAACCTTTGCAGAAATCACCTCTGCACTTTCCTTCCAGTTTATTCGGGCATCCTCTTTAGTAATAATTCCGGTATAAGAAGACTCGCCTGTCTGGGGCTTTCCAGCCGGAAGCTTACCAAGCTTATCAGTTTCTTTTATTACATGACAGATTAGGCGGGCACCTTCTTCGGCGCTGTATTTCAAAAGAGATTCTCCGTTTTCACTTCCATTAAGTTCAACTCTGGTCTGGGCAAGTATATCACCCTCGTCCATTTTTAAACCGAGAGTTTGAATTGTAACAGCTGTTTCTTTGTCACGGTTGATTATGGCAGCTGGAACCGGACTGCAGCCACGGTATTTTGGAAGTGCCGACGGATGCAGATTTATTCCACCCTTCGGAAAAAGTGAAAGAAATTTTGGTCCGAAAATGTGACCATAGGCAAAGCAGACAAGAAGGTCTGCGCCAAGCGGACTGATTGCGTCACGTGCCGCGCCATCCAGGTGCTCGGGTGTAAAAACTGGAATTCCTTTTTCTGCGGCAAAGGCAGCAACTGGAGTTGGAACGAGGTCCTTATGGCGGCCTTTTGCAGAAGGCGGATTACTCAACACACCGGCAATTTCAAAACCGAAACTGTTCTGTGCATTCAGGAGACTTTCCAGAGTAATACGAGCCGCTTCCGGGCTTCCCGCAAATAAAACCTTAACCATGCGCTTCTGCCCTACTTTGCTTTCTTTGCTTCTTTAGCGGCAAGCTTGGCCGCAATCTTTCTGGCCTTAGCTTCTTTTTCACGGGCTTTTTCCGCAGCACGTTCAGCGCGTTTTTTAAACTGAGCTTCAGTCTTTTCTGCAAAGGCTTTATCGCCGCGGTCTATATATAAAATACCATCAAGATGGTCGTATTCATGCTGAATAATTCTTGCAAGTAAACCGTCTGCTTCGAGAGTAAATGGACGGCCCTTTTCGTTGAGAGCCTGAACCGTTACGCGTACAGGTCGTGTAATTGATTCGTAAACCTGAGGAATACTAAGGCAGCCTTCTTCATATTCACCGACTTCTTCTGAAGTCTTTATAATCTG
>CAMNGG010000187.1 GCA_946537975.1 uncultured Treponema sp.
GCAATATCAATAAAATCTTTATCGAGGAAAGGTACACGGCCTTCTACACCCCAGGCCATAAGAGACTTGTTTGCACGCAGACAATCGTAAAGGTGAAGCTTGCTCATTTTGCGAACCAGCTCCTCGTGAAACTCCTGAGCGTTCGGAGCCTTGTGGAAGTAGAGATAACCGCCGAAAAGCTCATCACTACCTTCACCGCTCAAAACCATTTTGATTCCCATAGATTTAATTACGCGGGCCAGCAGGTACATTGGAGTTGAAGCACGGACAGTTGTGATGTCGTAAGTTTCGATATGATAAATTACATCAGGGAGAGCATCCAGGGCCTCCTGAATTGTAAAGTGAACTTCGTGGTGAACAGTTCCGATGTAGTCTGCGGCCTTCTGAGCGGCGATGAGATCCGGGCTTCCCTCGAGTCCAACTGCAAAGGAGTGGAGCTGTGGCCACCAGGCTGCTTCCTTGCTGTCTGTCTCAACACGCTTCTTGCTGTATTTTTGTGTGATGGCTGCGATGATTGATGAGTCGAGTCCACCGGAAAGAAGAACGCCGTATGGTACATCGGACATAAGCTGTGCTTTTACTGCAGACTCGAGTCCGTTGCGGACTTTTTCGATTACGCTCGGGTTGATTACATCGCCCTTGTCGTCGGTAGCTTTTGGAGCGTTCTTAACTGCATCGTAAGTTTCCCAGTCGCGGTGGTACCAGCGGATTGGTTCTGCGGGGGCGTTACGGGGGTGTCCCCCGTTAGAAGGGGTGGCTGAAGACGGTAGCACGCTTTGCGTGCGTACGGCTGAAGCCAGGGGAAGGCCTTCCCCTCCTGAATAGAGATAACTTCCATTCGGGAACTCTTCGATTGTCTGGCAGTCGCCTTCGAGAGCCTTGAGCTCACTCGCAACGTAGTAGCGGCCGGCCTTGTCCCAACCCTGATAAAGAGGAATAACACCGATTTCGTCGCGGGCGATAAGGTATACGTCGTGCTCGCTGTCGTAAAGGGCAAAGGCGAAAATGCCGGAAAGCTCTTCAATCATTTTTGTAAAGTCGCCGGACTCGCGGTATTTTTTATAAAGAGGAATAATTACCTCACAGTCGCTCCCGGTGCGAAACTTGTAAGTGTCTGCTAACCTAGCGCGAATTTCCTTGTGATTATAGATTTCGCCGTTTGCTGCAAGAATAATTTTTTCATCATCACTAACTAACGGTTGTTTGCCAGAAAGCGGGTCAACAATCGAAAGTCTCTCGTGACTCAAAATCGCATTATCTCCGGTATAAACACCGCTCCAGTCCGGACCACGGTGACGAATTTTTTTAGACATCTCCAAAACCTGCGCACGTAGCTCTTCTTTCAAACCTTCCGCAATCGGCGCACTACCACTGTTCAAGTCAAAACAACCTACAAAACCACACATGCCTACAATAGAAAAAACCGTTAAAAATTGGATTTTCCCACGGAAAAATCCAATTTAGGTTTTTACCTACAATCGGCACCGTGGTAAATCGAAGATTCGTTAAAAAAAGTTGCGAATACGTGGAGCAACTTTTTAGAATCTTCCTCTTTATTAAAAAAGTTGCAAATGCCTGGAGCAACTTTTTAGAATCTTCCAGATTCCTATTTCAACTTTTCAACAGTTTTCCCTTTCCTCCAAATTCAGTTTAAAACGAAAAAGGCCATAGACAGTACTTCGCACTCTTGCGAAATATTATCTACGGCCTCTTTGTCGTATCTAATATTTATATTATCGATTTGCGGGATATATTGCAAGCATTTTATCTTTCAACCTGCTGCAGTTTTTTTTAGTCCTTTTGCTGTTAATTACATATAATTTCCCGAACTTGTCGTTTTTATATGTAAATTTAGCTTCTTTAATAGATTATCAGCAAAAGTTTCCACTGCCTGT
The DNA here is from genome assembly GCA_946537975.1 of uncultured Treponema sp. GTDB lineage: Bacteria > Spirochaetota > Spirochaetia > Treponematales > Treponemataceae > Treponema_D. The sequence continues at coordinate 1,896 of CAMNGG010000187.1, forward strand.
TACATATATTTTTTGAATATTGATTAAATTATATGTAATTTCTTTTTGTGTTTACAATTTCTGACAGCACATTTCAGGTATGATTACATATAATTCTACCAATTTGCCATTATTATATGTAATTTTGATTTTAAGGCAAGTTCCTGCATGAAGTTTTGCGAAGACAATTACATATATTTTCAGAAAACTGGTAGAATTATATGTAAATTCAATATAGAAGCCTTGCTTTTTTCGTGATTTTTATCGATTTTTCTTGCCATTTCATCATATTTTTTCTTATCTTATAAGCAGCAACCACAAACGGAGGACAATGAATAATAAACTCGAATCTTTAACACCGGAACAATTTACGGAACCAATGCAAAAACACCTTGCAGTACTCGAGCAGGTTCTGAAAGAAAAACAGGGGGCTGCAAAGCACGCACCTTCTGATTCAATCCGAATTGTAAAAAATCATGGTTGCTTTCAATTCTACAAACGAAAATCTAAACGAGATGCACAGGGAATTTATATGCCACGGGCGCAGAATTCTCTGGCACTTAAACTCATCCAAAACGATTATGATACAAAAGCCATCAATTCGTTACACGAAGAAATTAGCCTTCTTAAAGTTTTTCTAAAAAAATACAAAATTAATAATACAACTCACCTTTATGAAAAACTCTCTTCTTCCCGCCGAAAACTGATAACTCCTCTTACCCTACCGGATGAACGCTTTGCAAAAAATTGGCTTGCAACAGAATACAAGAAAAAGCAGATTCCCGAGGATGCGCCCAAGCTTTTTACAGATAATGGCGAACAGGTTCGCTCGAAGTCGGAAGTAATTATTGCAAACTCGCTCAAGGCGGCTGGGATTCCCTATCGTTACGAGTTTCCCCTGACGCTGAACCGTCGGGCCGAAATTGCCAAAACATCCCGTAGCTCTGATCTCTGTACTTTTCATCCGGACTTTTACTGTCTCAATTTACGAAGCCGAAAGGAATTTATCTGGGAACATTTTGGAATGATGGATGATGCTGAATATGCAATACACGCCGGAGAGAAGCTCTTGCTTTATCAGCAGAACGGATACTTACCCGGAAGAAATCTGATAATCACAATGGAAACTTCGCGCGCGCCGTTTTCGTCCAGAGCTGCAAAACAAATAATTGAGGAATATTTAATCAATTGATAAATCAGATTCTTTCTTTTTCTATAATATTGATTTTTTCTCTGTTTCTGTCTGTTCAGGATGTCAAAAAGATGTCGGTGAATCTTTATATTCTGTGGGCGGCTATTCTGGCGGCCTTAGCCTGCCAGGTGATTTTTGCCCGCGAAACAGCATGGATTTATATTCTTTCGGGTATGCTCTGCGGCACCTTTTATTTTATCGTCAGGAAAATTACAAATGGGAAGCTGGGAACTGCCGATGTCTTGTTTGGAATTTTTCAGGGACTCTTTCTTGTGCCGAAGCTGATGCCCCTATGTTTTGGAATTGAATGCCTTGTGACTCTGTTCGTAATTAATCAAAGACTTGGAAAGGAAAAGTTTCCTTTTATTCCATTTATGTCTGTCGGTCTGATTGCAACTTTTATAATTCAAGTGATTATTATGTAAACGGCGGGTTAGCGCTGGGAGCCCCTGCGAAGCAGCCACCTAGGGAGCGACGGCTGAAAGCCGGCAAAATGCTTCAGTGGAGCATTTTGAGCGAGTCTCCGAGCAGCTGTGCTGCGAAGGCAAACGACGGTGGTTGAGCTTGTCGAAACCGCCAGTGCGAGGACGGTGAGCGACAGCGAAGGGCGGACATAGCGACCGCGGGGAGTGACTACCGAACGGTAGGCATTCCCGCGGGAACCTCCAGAATTGTAGCCTAATCCTGCAAAGCCTCGTAACCTTCCTCTCCGGTACGAACCTTCACAACATTCTGAACATCGTACACGAAAATCTTTCCGTCGCCGATGTGGCCTGTGTAAAGAACTTCCTTAGCGGCTGTTACAACGAGGTCTACCGGAACTTCGCTGACTACGATATCAACCTTAATCTTTGGAAGTAATGTCATATCCATTTCGACACCACGGTACTTCTGTATCAATAAATGTCCGTGCTGCTGTCCGCAACCAAGTACATTTGTGACTGTCATACCTGTTACGCTGATGTCGTTCATGGCTGCCTTGAGTTCGTCGAACTTGCTCTGACGGGTAATGATTGTTACCATGTGGAACTTTGCATCCGGGCGAGCTGTTGCCTTTGCAACCGGCACTGCCTTTTCTACAGGAACACTTTCGCTGCCTGCTGTAGTACTATCTCCGCCTAGAACCTGTGGTGCCATGATGAAGTCTGCATAGCTTGAATCGATTCCGTGCTCGAGCTTATCGAGTCCGACAATTTCTTCTTCGCGGCTGGCACGAAGTCCGTGCAGCTTCTTAATCAATGTGAAGGTAATCAGCATACAAACTGTTGTCCAGACAAGGATTGCTGCTTCACCTACAAACTGAACTCCAAGGTGATGGAATCCGCCACCATAGAAAAAACCGTTTTCAACGTTGAAAAGTCCATCGCTCAAAGTACCCCAGATACCGTTTGCAAGGTGAACTGCTACGGCACCAACCGGGTCATCAATGTGGAGCTTAAGGTCGAGAAGTTCAACAACAAGCACAACAATAATTCCGGCAACAATACCGATGATGCTTGCACCAAGCGCATCAACTGTTGCACAGGTAGGAGTGATTGCAACAAGACCTGCAAGTGAAGCGTTGAGTGTCATTGAAACATCAGGCTTTCCGTTTTTAATCCAGGTGAAGATCATTGTTGTAACACAGGCAACTGCAGGAGCAATTGTTGTAGTTGTAAAGACAGCAGCAAGACCGCCAACTCCAAGAAGCTGTGTACAGGCAGCACCGTTGAAGCCGTACCATCCGAACCAGAGGATGAAGGTTCCGAGTGCACCAAGTGTAAGTGAGTGACCTGGAATAGCGTGTACCTTAGTAACCTTTCCATTCTTATCATAATCATACTTTCCGATACGAGGGCCAAGGAAGATTGCACCAATCAAAGCAGCAGTACCACCAACCGAATGAATTGCAGCACCACCGGCAAAGTCTACGAAACCAAGCTGAACGAGCCAGCCCTGTGAGTTCCAAACCCAGCCTGCTTCGATAGGATAAACAACTGCACTGATTACAGCCGAGTAAATACAATATGCAGAAAACTTTGTACGCTCAGCCATTGAACCGCTGACGATGGTTGCAGCTGTTGCACAGAATACAAGGTTGAACACAAAGCTTGACCAGTCCAGCTCTGCAAAGTTTGTAAAGAGCTGCATGTTAGGCTTACCTATCAAACCAAAGAAATAATTCTCGCTCATCATCAGGCCGAATCCGAGCAGCATAAACATAGGAGTTCCGATACAGAAATCCATCAGGTTTTTCATGATGATGTTTCCCGCATTCTTCGCTCTTGTAAAACCAGTTTCAACCATGGCAAAACCGCACTGCATAAAAAATACAAGTGCAGCGCCAATCAAAAACCACACACTCCAAACTTCACTCATAGTAAAACCTCCTGTGTAAGTTCGTTTTATGACTCAAAAAAAATTGGCGGCGATAATCCAGACATTGTGCACAAATGCCCGACATCATCGCCGCCTATAAAAAAAACGCTGTATATAACTATCGCTCGTTAGAAACGAAGTAACCACAGCGTCTTTGCTATAAAATAAAAAAGACGTCGAAGGATTTTCTTCAACGTCTTTGCCTTAGATGTTTTTTGTTATAATAAAATTAAAAAAAAGTGTCAATAGATTGACAGACATAGATTGACAGAAAAATTTCGGCTTGCCCGCAACTAATTTCTGATGTATCCTTAACCTATGGGTAAACTTAAACGAATTCCAGTCATAACAAAAAAAGTCGCTGTGTCAGTTATGATTTTCGGATTTTTGCTTTGTTCAATTATTTCGTTTGTCGGCTATCATTCTTTTAATACACAATTTCGTAAGCAGTATGATTCAAGTATACGTTCAATCGCTGATGCTGCCTGTCAATGTCTTAATGCAGATGACTTTGAAAACTACCTTTCGGCAGGCACAAAGGCTGATGAGTGGGCTTCCATCAATAAGATTCTGCAGGATTTTGTAGATAAATTTGATCTGAATCTTCTTTATGTTTCTGTCGTAAAAGCGCCGGATTACAAGGATATCACTTACATTTATAATCCGGTAAAAAAAGGCGGAAAGTGGACGGAGTTTCCTTTTCTTTACACTGAACATTATGAAGAACCGGATTATAATTCCAGTGCAAAAAAAGTTTTTGAGAATGGCGAAACAATCGTTCGACACACTTTTAAAACCCGAAGCGGCTCACACATCACCGCAATGATTCCAGTCCGTAATTCGTCTGGCCAGATAATCGCAGTACTGGGCGCTCAAAAGTCCATTCAGGAATATGTAAATGCCAGCCGTAATTACATGCACAGAATCATTCTGGTAGAAATAATCTTTGCAATCCTCTTCTTTATGCTTTTTACTTTTTATTTTAGCCACTTCTTGATAAAACCGCTTACTCTAATTACACACGAAACAGATCACTTTGCTTCTTACGGCGGCCAGCCTTCAGATAAGCTTCTTGAAATCAAAAATCATGATGAAATCGGAATCCTTGCGCACTCGGTTCATCAGATGGAATATGATATCTGCAAAAATATGGAAGAGCTTAAAACCATGACAGCTGAAAAGGAACGTATAAGCACAGAGCTTTCCGTTGCCGCAAAAATTCAGAGTGACATGCTTCCAAAGGATTATCCGCCTTTCCCGGACCGCACAGAAGACTTTGATCTTTTCGCAACTATGACTCCCGCAAAAGAAGTCGGCGGCGATCTTTATGATTATATCTTACTGGACCCGGATCATCTTATGATTACTGTTGGAGACGTTTCCGGTAAGGGAGTTCCGGCCGCACTCTTCATGGGAAAATGTAAAGTCCTTATAGCCCTTTACGCGCTTCTTGGATTATCGCCGAAAGATATTCTTGAACGAACAAATATTCAACTCTGCAAGGGAAATGAATCCGGACTTTTTGTAACCTGCTGGCTTGGAATTTTTACCTTCAGTACAGGAGAGCTGAAATTTGCAAATGCGGGGCACCCCTTCCCTGTTCTTTATCAAGAAAATAAATTTTCATTCCTTAACATAAAGCCAAACTTTATTCTTGGTGGAATGGACGGTATTTCTTATGTGGAACATAGCATCAACCTGGAAAAAGGAGACAGAATATTTATCTACACTGATGGCATTACAGAAGCCACTGATTCTAACAATCAGCTCTTTGGTGATGACAGACTCCTTGAGGCAATTAATAAAACAAAAAATCTGTCTGCTCCGGATACTCTGAAAAAAATCCGCGAACAGATTGATTTATTTGTCGGAAATGCTGAACAGTTTGATGACCTTACTATGCTGACTTTTGAACTGAAATAAAAGGCCGGTCCTTTTACAGACCGGCCAGGTTTTGAGTAAATGTATACGTTTAACTTACGTAATGCCTAGCGTACGCTGAACAAGAGATCACCGTAGCTTGGGAATGGCCATAATTCTTTTGGAGTAATAGTTTCGAGCTCATCGGCACAAAGGCGCAGCTCGTTCATTGCGGCAAATACATG
>CAMNGG010000188.1 GCA_946537975.1 uncultured Treponema sp.
GTAGAAGAAATAACTTCACCCTTGATTGCGCGTTCCATTTCTGTAACTTCCTCAGGACGCTCATCAATCAAAAGAACAATAAGATATACTTCAGGGTTATTTGTTGTAATGGCATTTGCAATTTTCTGCATCAGGATTGTTTTACCAGCCTTTGGAGGCGCAACAATCAAAAGACGCTGACCTTTACCAATTGGAGCAAAGAGGTCAACAATACGGGTTGAAACTTCAGTTGAAACAGTTTCAAGACGGAGCTTTTCATTTGGATAAAGAGGTGTAAGGTTTTCAAAAGGAACTCGAGTCTGAGCTACGCGTGGTTCATCATAGTTTACGGTTTCAATTCTTAAAAGTGCAAAGAAACGCTCACCCTCTTTTGGAGATCTTGTCTGTCCATAAACTGTATCTCCTGTTTTAAGATTAAAAAGACGGATCTGGCTTGGACTGATATAAATATCATCAGGTCCAGGAAGATAAGAGTTCTGTGGAGAACGAAGGAAACCATATCCATCAGGCAAAATTTCAAGAGAGCCCGAAGCAAAAATAATTCCGCCATGTTCTGTATGAGCCTTAAGAATTACAAAAATCAAATCCTGTTTTTTCATTGGAGCAAGATCATCAGCTGTAAAGCCATACTGAATTGCACGCTCACGAAGCTCCGGCATAGATTCTCTTGTAAGATCATTAATTAAAAGACGTGGTTTATTTGCGTTTTCCTCTGCGGCCGCTGCTGCTTCTGCCGCTAAAGTTTCTGCCATCTCTGCGCTGGAAGGTCCGTAAGAATTTCTTCCGTAAGGCTTACGCATTCCCTGTCCTTTTCTATTAAAATTATTTCTGTTTTGATTGTTCTGGTAACGATAATTACTATTGTTATTAAAGTGTTTTTCTTCTGAAGGATTCTGCTGATTCTGCTGACTTTCTTCTGTTTCTTCAGCCTTTTTTACTACACGGCGTTTCTTTACGACAATTTTTCCCGCGTCCTGCCCTTCTTCGTTCTGTTCACCAGCTGAACCTTCTTCTCTGGCTTCTGAAGCTTTTTCTTCCTGTGCTTCAGGCTGTTCAACTGGAACTGCTGTTTCATTCTGTACTTCAGGTTCTGTTGAACCAAAATCAAGTGTAGCCTGAACTTCTTCTGCAGGCTCCTGTGCTGCGTTTTCGTCTGTTGTACGACGTTTTCTTAATGCTGCCATTAAAAAATCCTCATGATAAATTGTATTTAGATTTTGATTTTATATTGTTATAAAAAAAATAAAAAACACCAGATTTAATTGATTTTTGGCTGGGAAAGACAAGATACAATAAAAGTTCCCATTGATTTTATTATCATCCTTTTTTAAAATTCTGTCAAGTCTAGGATTTTAGGCTGCTCGCATAGTCTCGCAGCTTGAGCCATTTTTTCGTTGAACCTAAATTGGCCTGCTGTCGCAGCCCAATTTAGGTTCAACGATTTTAGGCTACTTTATAACGTCGCTATGAATAATCATTGCCTGCTTATATTCAGATGAAGCTACAGAGAATAAATCTACATCCGGTTCTTTTTCTATCATATTTACATCACCGCTGAACTCAACATTATTTGCGATCCTTATTCTGGCAGTAGTAATATTTCCATTTACCTTACTACCGGAACATATTTCTACACGTTCAGCGGCATTCATATCACCGGAAACATCGCCTCCAGCAACAATTATTGAATTAGCTTCTATTTTGTCTACCTTACAGACTGCATTTTTTGCAATTTCAAGATCACCAGTTGGAGCATTGATTTTACCGCTGAATTTTCCAGTTATAACAAGTCTATCGCTGAATTCAAGAACTCCATCGAACTCTGTTTCTTCACCAAAGACTGTTATATTCTTTTTTTCAATTTCATTTTTTTCAGCCATCAATTCACCTGTAATTCTTCTTAATTTTTTTAATTATAACAATAATTGATTCTATTATCAATATAATTACAGACAGCCCTGCCACCGCAATTCCTGCAAGATCTCCATTTTTTGTGAAGAAGGTTTGCTGCCTTTCATTTATGACTGGAACCTTACCAATTACATAAGCCTGACAGAATTCAGGAGCTTGTTTTTCAATTATTCCTTTTTCATTAATTATACAGGTTACTCCGCTGGCTGTACTTCTTACTGCCGGGACCCCGTTTTCAACACAGCGGAAAACCGCCATAGCCAGATGCTGCTTTTGACAGGCTTTACTTTCTGACCAGGAATCATTACTCAAATTAAAAAAACAGCGGGAGCCGTTTAAGACCATTTTTCTGCAGATTGAACTAAAGGTATCTTCAAAACAGATTGGTGTAGAAAAACTTAAACCTCTGTATTTAAACACCGTATAGTCATCACCCTTTTCCCACATATGAGTATTACCGTTTAAGAGCTTTATATAAAGCAGAGGGAAAATATGCTTCATCGGAAAGCTTTCTGTAAAGGGAACAAGCTTCATTTTTGAATAAATCCCAGGCTGGGGAGGATGAACATTTTTTCCTGACTCAAATACAAGTGCACTGTTATACTGAACCTTCTCTACACTATGTAAATCTACCTGATGTGCATTACCGATTACAAATACAGCATTATTTTCATCTATAAAATTTAAAAGCTGTGAAATCAGCATAAAGCGTCTGACATCAGTTCCATAATCATAATTATAGATTATAGAAGGAGCAACTGCCGTTTCCGGCCAGATAACAAAATCTACATCTGAAAGGGCCTGGGCTTCCTCTGTAAGCTGAATCAGATTTTTGACATTTTTGGAATATTCTTCTATTCCGTTTTTCCAGGGACTTTCATTATTTTGAATTGCCGCAACACTAACGTATTTTTGCGCATCCTCTTTATCTAAACGTGTAATTCCATATACAAGAGAAGCCGCAAAAAGAATAAGCCATACAGAAGCACAAATATAGGTCAGTTTTAATGAAAGACTAGACAAGGCCTTTTCTTTTTTTACATAAGCAGAAATATGAGATTTTCTGACAGAATCAACCGAGTTTAATAATTTTTTTCTTTGGCTTTTTTTAGTAATCAGGCTGAATAAAAAAGAAGATGGGAAAATAACAAGCATATTTAAACCAAACACTCCAGCAAGAGAAGCAATTTGAATTAAATAAACAAATTTCCATTGTGTATAAGCTGTTACACCATAATTGATTCCAAAATAGCCAAGAGTTTTTAAATATTCATAAGCACAGATACATAAAAACTGCAAAAGCCAGCCATTTTTTTCAGAAACGATATCTGCCCATTTTAACACCAGGAAAAAAAGGGAACAGATAATCATATAGCCGATACAAACTATCAGAAGTCCTAAGGGATGAAAACTCTGCAGCCAGTAACCATAAAGAGCATAAGAAATAATTCCATAAAGGCCGCCAAAGAAAAGAGCTTCTGAAATTTTTGATTTTTTTATCAGGAACAAAACAGGAAGATAATTAAACCAGGCAATAAAGCCCAGCCCATCTTCAAAAAGAATGTTAGGATTAGAAAGCCAGAATAACAATGAAGAGATTATTAAAAGAAATAGTTTTGAAAAAGCGGATTTTTTATTTCCTGCTTTAATCTGACTTTTTTTCATTTTTAATCTTTAAATTCCACAATTTTTCTTTAAGCACTTGTCCTGCCCGGAATGCGGCAACATAATGAGGTTCTACTGCAAAGGTCTCACCAGTTTTTGGATTTCTTGCAACTGCACGGCCTTTTCTAAGTCTTGCTTCAAAGGTTCCAAAGCCTCGCAATTCAATAGTATTACCCTTTTCCAAAGCCTCTCTTGTATGAAGTAAGAAACTGTCTATTACCTTCTGAATATCCTGTTTTTCGATATCTGTAGATTTATATATTGCATCGACCAGATTGTTTTTTGTAATTTTAGATTCAGACATTGGTATTTATCCCCCAAAACTTTTTTTAATTTTGAAAAAAAAACCAGTTGAAAAAATTTCCAACTGGTTTTCACATTAGCATTAATCAAAAATGTTATTTTGCTGCAAATGTAGCATTGTAAAGATTCATCATTCTTGACTTTTTGCGAGACACAGCATTTCTCTTCAAAACACCCTTACTGCGAGCGCTGTCGAGTTCCTTCTGAAGCTGCTTGTATTTTTCTTCAGCAAGTTTCTGATCTTTAGCCTGAACTGCTTCTACAAACTGCTTTGCATAAGTTCTGCAAGTGCTTTTAATTGCTTTATTATGAAGTCTGCGAACTTCGCTCTGTGCGTGTCTTTTCTCTGCAGATGATTTTTTGCCTGCCAATTGGAGACCCCCAAAAAATATAGTTAACTGTCATTCATAGTATCAAATTACATATTTTGTGTCAATGAAAGTTCGCAGATTTTGGACTTGAATTATTGACACTATAGTCATATCTCATTATTATATTTGATACGAATATTCGATTGGAGGCACATAATGGCTGGAGCTAGTAAAAACTCTCGTACAACTGTTGCAACACAAAAATTCATTTGCCCTGACTGTGGTGGCGAAATCATAATGAAAACAATGATTGAAAATGGCAGACTTAGAAATCAGGCTGAATGCCAGAAATGCAAACGTGTTGAAAGAAGACC
>CAMNGG010000189.1 GCA_946537975.1 uncultured Treponema sp.
ATTGGCTGATGTGTTGGACCATCTTCACCTACGTAAATTGAGTCGTGTGTGAATACGTAGATTACAGGCTGCTTCATCAAAGAAACAACGCGGAGAGATGGACGGAGATAATCTGCGAATACAAGGAAGGTAGCACAGAATGGGCGGAGACCACCGTGGAGAGAAATACCTGCAGCAACAGCAGACATTGCAAACTCACGGATACCATATTCGATTGTACGGCCAGCACGGTTAGTTGGGCTGAAGGTTCCGTTATCAGTTGCCTTGAATGCAGTCTTGTTTGGTCCCATAAGGTCTGCAGAACCACCAACAAGGTTAGCATAGCGGGCAGCAATTACGTTCAAAGCCTTTCCAGAAGCATCACGAGTAGCACAAGCATCGCCTACTTTATAAGTAACATCTTTTACGCTTGCATCTGTTACAGCGTCTGAATGGTAAGCATCCCAAAGCTTCTTGAGTTCTGGATTTTCTTTTGCCCATGCAGCAAAATCAGCATTCCAGTCTGCCTCAGCCTTAGCAAATGCAGCCTTCTTATCTTCGAAATATTTCTTAGCTTCCGGTACAACATAGAAGTCCTGATCAACAGGAAGACCAAGCTTTTTCTTTGCAGCGATGATTCCTTCAGCACCAAGTGGAGCACCATGAACATCAGCAGTTCCCTGCTTTGGAGCACCCTTACCAATTACAGACTTGAGCATAATCAAAGTTGGCTGATCCTTGCACTTCTTAGCTTCTTTTACGAGCTCTACGATGCCTTCAACATCATACATGCTTCCTTTTAGAACCTGCCAGCCATAAGCCTTGTAGCGGGCTGCAATATTATCAGTGAAAGTAATGTCAGTATTACCGTCAATAGAAATCTTATTCTGATCATAGAATACGATAAGCTTACCGAGCTTAAGATTTCCTGCAAGAGATGAAGCCTCAGAAGCAACACCTTCCTGAAGACATCCTTCTCCTACGAGAGAGTATGTGTAGTGGTCAACAATCTTATGACCCTTTGTGTTGAATTTTGCAGCGAGCATCTGTTCAGCAATAGCCATACCAACAGCCATTGAAACGCCCTGTCCAAGTGGACCACCAGTACATTCAACACCATCAGTTTCACCATACTCTGGATGACCAGGACACTTAGAACCAACCTGACGGAAGTTCTTAATATCGTCCAGACTTACCTTGTATCCAGCCAGATGGAGGATAGAATAAAGCAGCATAGAACCGTGTCCAGCAGAAAGTACAAATCGGTCTCTGTCTGCCCATTTTGAGTTTGCAGGATTGTGCTTCATTACTTCGCCATACAATACTGCTGCAGCTTCTGCTGCTCCAAGTGGAAGTCCTGGGTGACCAGAATTTGCCTTCTGAATTGCGTCCATTGACAAGCTGCGGATTGAAAGTGCAACTGCCTCAACACCTTTCTTGTTCATAGTTTATAACTCCTGTTCAGTAAGGCAATCGGTTGCCTTACAATTAATATATTATTTTCAAAAAATAATCTGAATTAATCCAATTCTTTTATAATTGAAGAAAGCGTTGCTTCATCTGCGCGTGCCTCAAGTGCCTTCTTAAATTTTGAATCTCTGAAAAGAGCAGCAAGTGAAGAAAGAACCTTAAGATGAATCTGCGAATTGTGAGCAAGCAGGACGAACATTACAAAAACTTCGCGTTCATCAGGAGCCTTCATATCTATAGGATTTTTAAGATAAACTACACAGATACGCTGCTCACTGGCATCACGCATAATTGGTGCACGAGCATGTGGAAGAGCAATTCCATTACCTACTGCCGTACTCAAAACTGCTTCACGATCGCACAAAGCATTGTAAACAGTTTCAGAAGTCATACCATCTGGTAAATCTATCATCTTGCAAACCTTGGCATAAATTTCCTGAGGTGTGTTTCCTTCAACATTCTTAAAAACTCCGCCTCGGTGAATCAGCTGTGCCAAGTCAACTTCTACTTCATTTTCCATAATTTTTTATCTCCCTTACTTTACAATTTCAAAGCCTTTAGAGCGGTTACATTCCAAAGCAGAAAAAAGAGTTCCACTTATATCTTCAAAGGTTTCTTCCATCCCTTCAAGAGAAAGAGAAACATCATCCGTAGGAAACTGAGGTCTCATATAAACGTTTTCAACCTCTTCCAGCAAACGAACCGCATGACTGTATAACTGTGAAAGAATAACCAGCTCCTGCTGAGGAAAGTTTTCTGCCGCAATACCAGATCCTCCAATATCGCAAAACAACTCGCTTACTCTTGTAAAGAGCCCCAATATTCTTTTTCGCAATTCCGCAATCGGATAATCAGAAAACTGATTATATGTCTTTTCAAGTATATCATTACGCTTTTCTATATTCAATAATACAAGCCGACGCTCCGTAGAAGATAACATTGCCATATTCGGGAAGATTTTTTTTATGACGTCTTCAAAATCTTCAGACACATTTTTTTTACCACAGCGCTTATCGAAAATACGATCTTCAAGGATTGCATCAATTACCCTCGGCGTTAATGTCAAAGCCATATCTGTAAGAAGCATTCCTCTATCAAGATCTAGCCCGTTCCATTTTCCTGTATAAGGAACCGCTTCACCCTTTCTCCAGATTCGGGATTCCACACCATAAGGTTCAAAGCCTATCTTTGTTGTATGAGCAAGAAACTCTTCAATGGAGCCGCAACAACGGGTACAAAGCTCCTCCTGATTTTCCAGAAACAAAAAGGAAAGCTGTTCTTCTATAGAAGAAGCCGGACCATGTCTGTCAAAACTCTCGAGAAGGCCGTTTTCAAAATGACTGTACCATTCCTCGCGCTGAACCGCTTCATCAGAAATTACAAAATCAGAAAGGCCGCTCTTCTGCACTCTCATTTCTACAACGCCATCGCCCCAGCTGATTACACGGCAAAGTATGCGGTCTCCATACTTAAAATCTTCGGCGCCACTAATTTGCTTAAGCGGCCAGGCGGTAAGAGTTATTTCCTGCGGCATTGAATACTGCACGGAGCTTAAAGGTAACGCTTTATTGTTCTTATCATTGAAAATATAGGGAAGTATATAGCCTTCGCCGTAAAGAGCAAAGGTATCCATTGCCAGATTCATTGAAACGGTCTTTGCCTGACTTTCAATTATCTTTCCCTGCGACATAATGCAAATACCATCTGGCGGAACATCCGGATTTACAAAAGGCATGCAGCGATGACCAATTATGATATAGCCTTTTTCTACCTCTTCGCGGCTTGGCTTAAAGCTGAACCAGCGGCCGGTAAACACACCTGCCTTTGTTACGAATTCATTATTTACAAGAGGAAAAACATATTCTGAAATGTGAAGAATTTCTGAGGCATCTGCCTTTGTGATTTTTACACCATGTGACTTAAGATATCTGTAGAATTCATCGGTTGTAAAAACATCGAGCTGTTCTGTTAAATATTCTTCTATAATATTATTCGTTTTAAAATCCACAAGGGCTATTCTAATCTAAAATAAAGAAACTGTAAATTAGTATGATTACATCATTGCGGGAAGCGAAGCGACGTGGCAATCAATACTACAATCTGATATACTATCCCTATGAAAATAACCTTCTTAGGAACCGGCACCAGCCATGGAGTTCCGGTTATTGCCTGCGACTGTGCAGTATGCCACTCCTCCGATCCACGCGATAAACGCCTGCGCAGTTCTGTATACATTCAGACAGAAGATAATAAACATATACTGATAGATATTGGCCCTGACTTCCGCACCCAGGCCCTGCGCGAAAACATCCGCGAAATAGATGCTGTACTTCTTACCCACAGCCATGCAGATCATCTATTCGGAATTGACGACCTGCGCAATTTTTCCTGTATCATGTCTAACAAGCCGGAAAATCCTCAGAATGAAAAATACGACCGGCCGCCTATTCCCTTCTATACAAACCACACGGCCGCAGAGCATCTGAAGCATTGCTTCGGCTACCTTTTCAGTGAACACGCAGAGGGCGGCGGTCATGCAAAAATCAGTCTGCACGAGATCATATCAACTGAGTCTTTCTCTCTAGGAAACACAAGCATCACACCAGTTCCTATGATGCACGGCTCCCTTGAAACAACCGGCTGGGTTCTTACAGAAAAAACTGAAAAAGCAGGAAAGACCTCTGTACATTCCATTGCCTACCTGACCGACTGCAATTTTATAAGCGATGAATCAATTCGTTTGATTAACAAAGCTGTTTCTGCAAGTGACCAGGGCCGCCTGACTCACCTTGTAATAGACGGCCTTCGAATAAAAGAACATTCAACCCACTTCAACTTTCTGCAGGCACTGGAAGCCTCCGCAAAAATCGGCGGCGAACACATCTGGTTTACACACCTTACCCACAACAGCTCACACGAAGAAACCGCCGCTTATCTTGCGGAGCACCGTGCCGACTTCCCGGGCCTCGAAGCTGCCGCTACCATTCTCCCGGCCTATGACGGTCTGGTTCTAGAAGTCTAACATAGATTGCTTCGGAGCCTTCGGCTCCTCGCAATGACAAGGGCAAAAAAATAACCCCGTCGGTCAATCCAACGGGGTTTTCGCGGTTCAAAGGTAACCTTAGTTCTGAGCTACTTCTGCAGTCTTTGGAACTCTTACTTTCTTCTCAACGTAACCGCTGCTAAGACAGCTTGAGCAAACCTTAATTGTTCTAACTGTTCCGTTAGGAAGAACAGCCTTTACACTGTGAAGGTTTGGTCTCCATGTTCTGCGAGTATGGTTCATAGACTTACTTACTTTATTACCAGACATAACGCCTTTTCCGCAAACATCACACATTCTAGACATTTTCTTTATCCTTCCTTATATAAAAACAAATTTCCCACGCAAATTACAATAGTTTAGAAAGAATA
>CAMNGG010000190.1 GCA_946537975.1 uncultured Treponema sp.
CTCATACCTGGTACTAAATAGCCTAAAATCGAAAATCCGTTAAAAAACGAGCTGCGGCAGCGGGTCGTTTTAGGATTATCGAAAAACCGGCTCAGAGCAGGCTATGCCTGCGACTTAAATAATATGGAGAAAACATTTTGATCAGACCATCATACTTTTACGACTTATTAATTAAGAACGGAACTGACTTTTTTGCAGGAGTTCCAGATTCACTTTTGAAAAATTTCTGTGCCTACATCACAGACAATGCTCCTTCCAGCAATCACATTATTTCTGCAAATGAAGGAAGCGCAACCGGCCTTGCAACAGGCTATCATCTTGCAACCGGAAAGATTCCTATGATTTATATGCAGAACTCAGGGGAAGGAAATATGGTAAACCCTCTGATGTCTATTGCGGACCCGGATGTTTACTCAATTCCTATGCTGATTGTAATCGGCTGGCGTGGAGAACCTGGTGTTCATGATGAACCTCAGCACGTAAAACAGGGAAAGATTACCTGTGATCTTCTGGACGCAATGAAGGTACCTTACGAGGTTTTGAGTGACAAGGAAGAAGACCTTCCCGCTCAGTTTGAAAAAGCTTACAAATATATTAAAGAAAACAATGCCCAGTACGCATTTGTAATCCGCAAGGGAACCTTTGATGACTACACACTTCAGAACAATATTCCGGTTTCTGGAAAAATGAGTCGCGAAGCAGCAATCGAAAAAATCATGCTTGCCGCAGACGACAAAACAGCCTTTGTTTCTACAACCGGTATGATCAGCCGCGAGCTTTACGAGCTTCGCGACAAATACAATATGGGACACGACCGCGATTTCCTTACTGTAGGCGGAATGGGACACGCAAGCCAGATTGCCCTTGCAATCGCCATGCAGAAAAAAGACCGCCAGGTATTCTGCCTCGACGGAGACGGTGCAAGCATCATGCAGATGGGTGGTATGGCTACAATAGGCAGCAGAAAACCTGGTAACTATACTCACTTTGTTTTGAATAACGGCGCCCACGACTCTGTCGGAGGTCAGCCGACTGTCGGCCGCGAAATTGACCTTTGTGCAATTGCTGCGGGCTGTGGTTATGAAAATGTGATTAAGGTTGAAAGCCCGGAAGAGCTTGAAGCTGTACTTAAAGAAAAAGACACAAAAGAAAAGCTAACCTTTATTGAAGTACTTGTACGAAAAGGTGCTCGTAAAGATTTGGGAAGACCAAAATCAACTCCAGTTGAAAACAAAATTGCATTAATGAAGTTTTTAGATAAATAGGCAGGAAACATATGATTAAACAGGCAGTAATAGTTGCAGGCGGACTTGGCAGCCGCTTTGGAAACAGAACAAAAGAAATGCCGAAAGGCTTTATTGAAATTGAAGGCGTAGCAATGGTTGAACGTTCAGTTCAAAAGCTTATTGCGGCCGGAATCGAAGAAATCATTATCGGAACAGGACACTGCTCTGAATATTATGATGAACTTGCAAAAAAATATCATATTATTAAAACAGTCAGAAACGACAACTATGCAAATACCAGCAGCATGGGAACTCTTGCCGTTTGTGCACCACTTATCAAAGGAGATTTTATCCTTCTTGAAAGCGATTTGATTTATGATGCTGTCGGACTCAAAGTTTTACAGAACGACGAACGTGCAAATGTAATTCTTGCAAGCGGCAAATCAAACAGTCACGACGAAGTTTATCTTGCAGCAGATGCAGACAGTGTATTAACTAACGTTAGTAAGGATAAATCAATTATTCCGGAACCTGCCGGCGAACTTGTTGGCATTACAAAAATCAGTAAGGCTTGTCTCGATAAAATGATTTCTTATTACGAGAGTGACAAAGCCCTTATCAAACTTGATTATGAAAATGCACTTAAACAGGTTTCTACTGCAATGGACGAAACAGTTTATGTTCATAAAATTGAATACTATGCCTGGACAGAAATTGATGATGAAAGCATGCTGGAGCGGGCAACAAAAGAAATCTGGCCACGCATAAAAGAAAATGAATCCCTCTTGAATATCCGCCGCGAGGTTCTCTTAAATCCTGGCCCTTCAACAACTACAGACAGCGTAAAATACGCTCAGGTTGTAGCAGACATCTGTCCCCGAGAGCTTGAGTTCGGAAATCTTATGGAAGAAGTTGCTCAAGGTCTTACAGAGGTTTGTGCAGATCCTAAAGATTATATTTCAATCATGTTCGGCTGTTCAGGAACAGGTGCAGATGAGGCAATGGTATCTTCCTGTGTTCCTCCTGATGGAAAACTGTTAGTAGTAGATAACGGTTCTTATGGTGCACGCCTTGCAAAAATTGCAAGTGTTTACGGTATCGATATGGATGTATTCAAATCTTCAACTTATGAACCTATTGATATCAAAGCTCTTGAAGAACAGATGAAGAGTAAGAAATACACAACCTTTGCAATCGTTTATCACGAAACCACAACAGGCTTACTCAACGACCTCGCAACAATCTGTCCAATGGCAAAAAAGTACGGCATGACAACAATCTGCGATATTGTTTCCGCTTACGGGGGCATGCCAATCGATCTCGGCAAACTTGGAATTGATTTCGCAACAAGTACTTCAAACAAGCATATCGGCGGTATGGCAGGAGTTGGTTTTGTAGTATGTAAACGCGAAGAACTGCTCAAACAGAAGGACTGGCCAATGCGTAACTACTATCTTAATATTTACGACCAGTACAAATACTTCCTTGAAACAAAACAGACCCGCTTTACTCCTCCAGTTCAAACCTTCTATGCTCTTCGTCAGGCCATTATAGAAACTAAGGTAGAAACTGTAGAAAAACGTTTTGAACGCTTTACTGCCTGCTGGGAAATCTTAGTAAAAGCTCTTGATGAAATCGGTCTCAAAATGCTGGTAGACCGCAAGTACCAGAGTCACTTCATTACTGCCATTCTTATTCCTGAAACTCCGAAGTACAGCTTCAATGAGCTTCACGATTATGCAAAATCCTTCGGCTTTACAATCTATCCTGGAAAGCTTGGCAATATCGATACCTTCCGTATCGCAAACATGGGAGATATTAAGCCGGAAGAAATGACTCACTTCACCTGCGTTCTCCGCGACTATATGCATTCTATTGGAGTTTGTTAATTTATTATGAAAGTAGCAATAGTCCATTACTGGCTTGTAACAATGCGTGGCGGGGAAAAGGTTCTTGAGGAATTATGCAAGCTTTTCCCCCAGGCAGATATTTATACGAATGTTTATGCGCCGGAAAAGATTTCTGAAACGATAAAGTCTCATAAAATCTATACTACAAAAATTAACTCCTGGCCTCTGGCTAAAAAGCTTTACCAGAAGTATATGCCTTTTATGCCAAAGGCCCTTATGGAGCTCGACCTTACTTCTTATGACCTTATTATTTCCAGTGAATCAGGTCCCGCAAAGGGAGTTTGCCCTGCCCCTCAAGCCTTTCATGTCTGCTATTGCCACACACCTATGCGCTACCTCTGGGATATGTATCATGAGTATTTCCGTAAATCAAACGCGCTTGTAAAGTTTTTTATGAAGAAAATGATTCCGGGACTGCGACAATGGGATGTAATGTCCAGCAATCTGGTAGATCACTTTATTGCTAACTCTTCCTTTGTTGCTGCCCGTATTCAGCGCTATTACAACCGTAAAGCAGATGTCATTTTTCCACCCTGCGATATTGACCGCTATATAAACAATCCTCGTAAACCAGAAGATTTTTACCTTTTCTTCGGGCAGCTTGTAGGTTATAAACGTGCAGATCTTGCCATAGAAGCCTGTATCCGCTCCGGAAGAAAAATAGTTGTTATAGGTGATGGAAAATCAAAAGAAGCAAAAAGATATTCGAAAACAGGTCTTGTAACCTTTACCGGCCGCGTAAGCGACGAAGAAGTTGCTGATTATTTTTCACGTGCCCGTGCACTTATTTTTCCTGGAATCGAAGATTTCGGTATAATTCCTGTTGAGGCTAATTCAGCCGGCTGTCCTGTGCTTGCCTATAGAAAAGGCGGTGCCTGTGACTCGATTTTAGAAAATAAAACAGGTCTCTTTTTTGATGAACAGACCCCGGAAGCCATAATTGCCTGTATGGAATGTTTTGAAAAAATGGAAGCAGATTTTTCCAATCGTGAAGTTTACAAAAACCATGTACAGCAATTTTCAAAAGAAGAGTTTATAAGAAAAATCAGTAATGTTATAAAAGAAGGAAAACACTTATAGACGATTCGGGAATTTTGATATAAAATATAAGTTATGACAATAAGTGAATTTGAGTCTTACATTAAGGAAAATTATCCGCGTACAAGTTCTTTCGTCTCTGGTTTAGCCTTATTTTTTGTTGATGCACTTGTTCTTTTCCTTTGTATCGGTTTAGGCTTCTTCATTGTCAATTTAATTACTCCAAACACAATTAATTTCAAATCTTTCATCAACTATACAATTTATATACCATTAATTCTTTTATTTTTCGGTTGTATAGGTCTTTACCCGGGAATTATGAATTCTCCAACAGAAGAGGTCAGGAAATTCTTCTTTTCTTCACTTTTCAGCTTTATTTCTATTATTTTTACAATTATTGTATCAGAAGAAAATGAACTTCGCCTTGCAGATCTTTTAATTAAAGACAGTAAAAGACTTCCTCTTGCTATAGCCTTTATAATTGCTATTCCTCTTTCTACAATAGCTCTTCCTGCCTTCCGTGAAGCCGCAAAGCACTATTTTGGACGTTTCCGCTGGTGGGGAGTTCCAGCCGTTCTTTTTACAACAGGAAACAGCGGAATCTTTATTATTGATAAACTTATAAAAAATAAATATCTAGGCTATCATCCTTCAGTAATTATTGATTCAAGCGCAAAAGAAGCTTCAGAATATAAAGGTATCCCGGTTTTTCCTCCTGACTCTGATATTATAGACACTCTTAAAAATCATAATATTAAGCAGGCCCTTATTTGTGATTACCATGGTGACATGAGTAATGTAATGGCTTCCTTCCGTTACACAATCACTGTATCAAAGAATCAGAATTTCTTTACCGCAACCCAGCAATTAAAAGATATTGCAGGAATCATCGGTTTTGCGTCAATTCATAACCTTACCTTTAAAGGCAACCTTATTATAAAAAGATTGATTGATATTATTGCCATTCTGATATGTCTGCCAATTCTTTTACCAGTCTTTTTAATTTTGTCATTCCTCGTAAAAATCACCTCAAGAGGACCTGTATTTTATGCCCATAAAAGAGTTGGTAAAAATGGAAAAGTCATTAAATGCTGGAAATTCCGTTCAATGTGCATAAATTCACAGGAAATTCTTGAAAAGATTCTTGCTACAGATCCTGTTCGCCGTGCAGAATGGGAAAAGGACAGAAAATTTCAGGATGATCCAAGAGTAACAAAATTCGGAAAATTCTTAAGAAGAACCAGTCTCGACGAGCTTCCTCAACTCTTTAATATTCTTGCGGGAGATATGAGTCTTGTCGGCCCCCGCCCTGTAACTGAACCGGAGCTTGTTAAATACGGAAAATATAAAGATTATGTACTGTCTGTAGTTCCAGGCCTTACCGGAATGTGGCAGGTTTCTGGCCGCTCAGATACAGGCTATGAAGAAAGAATATCCTTTGACACATATTATATTCAGAACTGGTCTATTTTTTTAGACATCTGGATTTTAATAAAAACTGTCTGGGTTGTCATTAACGGAAAGGGTGCCTACTAATGAAAAAAACACTTCTTGTTTTGCTGCTTTTACTTTTGCCTCTTTTTCTTATGGCAGAAAGTTATAAAATAGTCGATGCAGAGTATAATGTTACTGGAGAAGGTTTTAAATTCCTTGGTAAAACAAGAGAATACCCTTTACGTCATCAGTTTTCATTAGATACTAAAACAGTTTTTAACAGCCGCGAAGCCTTAGATAATTACATAAAAAATTATACTCAGTCTCTTGAAAGCTCCCGCTATTTTGATGAAATCTCAGTCACCTATGAAGCAAATCCTTCTGACACAGCCGATTTATATAATGTAATCCTTCTGGTTGATATTAAAGACTCTCATCATCTTATCGTAATGCCTTATCCAAAATACAGCTCAAACAGTGGTCTTTCATTAAAATTAAAGGCAAAAGATACAAACTTTCTCGGTTCTTTAAATACAATGAACAGCGAGCTTAATCTTCGCCTTGATAAGAATGAATTTAAATCAGGCTTTTCTTTTTCTTTTAATGCTCCCTTCAGTATAGGCCCTTTTGATGCAGTATTTGTAAATGATTATTCTGTTGATTACGTTCTTGGGGATGATTCAGGCATTGAATGGAATACCGAAACAGGTCTTGAATTGTCACATTCTTTTGGTAGATTTGGAATCTCCTTTGGACTTTATCAATATACCTTTAAGGATATTTCCTATAAAAAATATGATGACGAATTTTATTTCCGTGAAAAATTTAATTTAGGACTTCCGGTTACACTTGCTACCCTGCCAAACTTTTCCTCAATTTCTTATGGTCCATCTTTTGAAATAACCTGGAACTGGGATTACAATGGAATTAATCCGGAAAATGACAGTCTTTCAAGTCCAGAGCTTTCCTTCTCTCATTCCCTTTCTAACAGTAAAATTACCTGGAATAATAACATGAGAAAAGGCTACAAGCTTTCCTTAAATAATTCCTTTAATTACAATATTCAGAGAAAGGATCTGAATCCTTCCATCACCTTTGAAGGACAGTTCTTCTGGAATTACAAAACCAATGAAGAAGAAATCTGGAATAGATTCGGCCTCTGCTCTAATTTAATTATCTTCCATTATTTTGATGTTCCAGATAATACCTATAAATACGGAAAAGCAATTGGAGATTATTTACGCGGTATTCTTGATGATAATTACTTTGGAAATGAAAAACCTTATGGTACCGCATCTTCGGGAATTGTCTTAAATATTGATTTACCACATCATGTTTTTACTGCCTATTTCCCAAAAGAAATACTTAATTTTGAATTACAGTTTTCACCCTTCTTCGATATGGCTTTAGTATATGACAGAAAGACAGACAGATTATTTGCCTTTGAAGACGGCTATTATTGTGCCGGAATTGAATTACTTGTATATCCATTAAAATGGTCAAGCGTAACAGTACGAGCAAGTCTGGGTGTTGATTTAAGAAGCAATCTTTTTGTTGAAGGATTAATGAAAAATAAAGAAATCTTTATAGGTCTCGGACTTCAATATTAATTTAGTCCACCATATTTTCCAGCTGAAGAACAGCATCACGCTGCCAGTAAGTTTCAGGTGTATATCTTGCAATTACTCTTAAAAGTGCTTTAGAAAAGACCGGATAACCTGCTTCTGTTGAATAGGAAGCAAGAATATTAAAGCTCTTCCAGGCTGAATTGCGGCTGGCCCATTCTATTACATCATCATATTGTGAGGCTTCCTGCATAAAACCTTCAAGATTTTCATATTCATATAC
>CAMNGG010000191.1 GCA_946537975.1 uncultured Treponema sp.
CCTCTTGACCAGCATATTTTGCATGAAAATGAGGTGGTAAATGATCATCAAAATAAAGGCAAATTTCTATTCCTTCAAATTCACTAACAATAGGCACTATTTACTCCTAGAATAAATATATCATAAAAAATCAATATCGACTATAATAAAAAGCATAACAAAGGTTCGTAGCCGACAGCGGGTCAAGCCCGCTGTGGTACAACCAATTGTTATGTGGACGCCCGCACTGGGGCGCTTTTGGGATGAAAGGAAATGAATAAAAAAATAATTCTTATTGACTATGAGAATATTCAAAAAGTAGAAGAGCTAGAGCGAATAAAAGATTTTGATATAAAAATAATAGTAGGAAATTCTCAAAATAAAATTCCTTTCGAATTGGTAAAAAAACTTCAAAGATTTGGAGAATCTGTTTCTTGGTTACAAGTACCTGGTCAAGGAAGTAATGCACTCGATTTTTTATTGCATATTATTTAGGAAAATATATTGAAAGCAAGAGATATGAGGAATATTTTATTCTTTCAAAAGATAGTGGATACAAGCCTTTAGTAGAATTTTTAAAATCAAACAAAATAAAAATTGAATTAATTGTTGCTATAAAACAATTATTGCCAACAACTGCTGAGAATTTAAATATTGATGTTTTTGTTGAAAATTTAAAAAAGCTTCCTTCAAATAAGCGTCCGAAAAAAAAGGAAACATTAATTACTAATTTGAAAAATGCATTTCGCTCTAAAACAGAAAATGAAATTTTAGGCGGTATTGATGAAATGTTTATAAGAAATATTTTGACTGAAGAAAATGGTAAATTAAAGTATAATTTATAATATCCATACTACAAGATTATTTTATCATCGGTTCAAGCCCGATGATAAAATATGAGTTGAAGTTTAGACTTTGGACGAAAATAAAGTTTTGGAGAAAAAAATGGGAAGACATGTATTTTCTTTTCAAGGTGGCGATTATTTAACAACAATGGGGGCTTGTTGGTTTGTTTCTTATTGTTATTATGAAAATATTGATAAGAATCATAAGAATTGGAACTCAGTATCGACTGCTGCCAATCGAAAAAGTGTATATTCAAATACAAGAAGTTATCATAAATACTGGCTGTCTGAGATTTTAAAAATGGATGATGGAAACCTAAATAAAAATTCATTGGTATTAAGTGGCTCACAAATAAAACAAATGGCAAAGGAGTTGCTAGCAAAATTGTAAAACTCACATAACAAAGGTTCGTAGTCGACAGCGGGTCAAGCCCACTGCGGTACAACCAGTTGTTATGTGGACGCCCGCACTGGGGCGCTTGTAGGTGAAGAAAAATGATAAAAGAAATAAACAAAAACGATGTATCAGAATGTGTGAAAGTCATAAGGTCAAGTTTTATGACAATTGCTGAGCAATTTGGTTTTACCATCGAAAATGCTCCAAGATTTACGGCCTTTGCTACGACAGAAGAAAGACTTTTATATCAGTTGGACAACGAACCAAGGTACATGTTTGCTTATTCCAATTCTGATGGAAAAATAATCGGGTATTATTCTCTTCTGATGCAAGACAAAGGTGAATGCGAATTAAATAATCTTTGTGTTCTCCCGGAATATCGACATAGGAAAATCGGACAAGAATTGCTACAAGATGCTTATAGCCAGGCGGAAGCTCATAATTGTACTAAAATAAAAATTGGAATTGTAGAAGAAAATACTATTCTCCGGCAATGGTACGAAAAGGAAGGATTCGTTCATATTGGAACAGAGAAATTTGATTTTTTCCCCTTTACTTGCGGATATATGGTAAAAGAATTAAATCATTAATGGAGCGTATATTTTATCAGTAAAGTGAGTATTTTTTTTGACAATACTTCCGTTTTACGTTAGTATATATTTATGATAAATTCATTTGGAGATTCTGAAACAGAATTAATTTACAAAGGACAGAGAAGTAAAAAACTTCCGCCGACTATTCACAATGTTGCACGACGGAAACTCCGAATGATTGCAGCTGCTAAAGAAGTTAAAGATTTAAGAATTCCGCCAGGAAATAATCTTGAACAGTTGGTAGGAAATCTTGCAGGACTTTGGTCAATCCGTATAAACGACCAATGGAGAATTGTATTTACCTTTGAGAATGGAGGAGCGGACAATGTTAGAATCACAGATTACCACTAATGACAAACTGCCGAATATTCACCCAGGAGAAATTCTGAAAGAAGAATTTCTTGTTCCAATGAATATTTCTGCATATCGTTTGGCAAAAGAAATTAATATTCCTCAGACTCGTATTTCAGAAATAATTCATGGGCATCGCTCAATAACAGCTGACACTGCGATACGCTTTTCTAAGTTCTTTGGAACAACCGCAGAGTTCTGGCTTAATCTTCAGAATCTTTACGATTTGGAAGAAGAAGAAAATAATCATGCACCTGAGTTTAAAACAATAAAAATGTATGCTTACGAGTAATATCACATAACAAGAAGTTCAAAGCCGACAGCGGGTCAAGCCGCCTGCGGTACAACCAATTGTTATGGCGACAGGCCACTGGCCTGCCAAGGAGTAAAAAATGAAAAGAGCAAACAAAGTATTTTTACTGAGTTTAATGGGATTCCTTCTTTGTATGAATTTGTCTGCAAAGCCAAAGAATCTGAACAAAAAAAATGATCAGTTTCCGAAACCTACCGAAATTGAAGGAAAAACCTTTGAAGGTGAAAATTCTGGACATTCCATTAAATATGAATTTAATTCAGATGGAACCTTCAAAAAAACTGTTGATAATGAAGTTTTCGATGGAAAATGGGAATTCGATGAAAAAAGTTATCCAATGATGGCATATACCTTTGATTGGGTAGAAGGCGAAAATAAAAAAGGTTATTTAATAACAATAAAGAAAAATAATGATGGAACAATTTCTTTTTCAGGTTATTGGTATTTGACAGATGCTTATATAACTTTACTAGAAACCGTAAAAGAAGTTACTGTTACTGAGTAATAGGAATATTTAATAAAGCAAGTCAAGCTTGCTTTATTAAATGAAATTGAACTATATGGTTTACGCAAAGTAGCGGTAATACGCGGCTTTACGCCGCTTAGAAAAAGTTAATAATAGAAGCATACGCTGCAAATGGTCGTGCAGAATCTGCTAAATAAAAAAAAATTAAAAAATCTTATTCTGTAGAAGAAATATAATTTGTCATAACAAAGGTTCGTAGCCGACAGCGGAACAATCAATTGTTCCGAGTCATTATTTCGATGAGCCTAAAAAATGCTTTCGCATTTTTCTTAACGGCTCTTCGATTGTAGGCAGATACAACCAGTTGTTATACGCACAGCCCACAGGGCTGGAAACGGAAGAATTTTAAGGCAAGCGACTTTTGTTGCTTATTTAAATCAACAAAAATTTAGCGGGATAGTTCAAGGAGAGTTTTATGAAAAAAGTAATCTTATTATCAGTTGTATTTCTTCTTTTTATAACTGGTTGTAAAACAACTTACAATCTTCAGGATTCAAAAAATGCTCATGATCAGATTCTGGAAGCCATTCATTCTAAAAAGATTGTTTTTATTGGTGAAACTCATACCACGGTTTTTCCAATTCTTTATATGACTCAGAATATTGAAAAGTTTTACGAAGCTGGAGTCCGTTATTTATTTTTGGAAGAAGAAGGTGACGGATTTTCTTTTACAGACGGCAATTACGATAATTATAAAATTTATATAGTTCCTCAATGGTGTACTTATGGATGGAAATATGAATATCATTTGATGGAAAAGGAAATTGAGCGAATTAATCAGTTGCATCCAGAAGATCCAATTAATGTTATTTTTCCAGAAGAAGGTTGTGTTTGGCCGGATGATATGAATGATGGAGTTGCTGTTCTAAATGCAAGAGATGAACAGGCTCATAAAACAATAATTGAAATTATGGATGCTGCAAAACCGGAAGATAAGGCAATCATTTTTTATGGTGATGGCCACGGAAGTAAGGTTCCGGATAATTATTTTTATGGTTCTGAAGAGCTTTGGTATTCAACAGGTTATTATTTGAACAAATACTATGGTGATCAATATGCAGCATTTGATATCTGGTATCTTAGAAATGATGATTATACAAAAGTAAAATATGGCCGTGATTCAAATTTTAAGGTTCTTGATAAAAAATACCTTTCAGAAAATCAATCATCCGCTTTTGATTATTTTTGCGTAACTGACCAGCGGATTTATGGAATTACATATCCTTATATTACAACTGATGAAAATATAAAGGCCGTGTACGATATCGTCCGCAATTTTAATAATGATAAAACAGCTCCTCTTTATGATTTCGATGTTGTTGAATTTGGATTTGCTATTTCGTTCTTAAAATACTATTTTGGTGATTTATTTCCGTTTAGTTTTGAAAAAAATAATTTAGAAGAAGCGTTGAATATTCTGGAAGAAAAAGTTTTTCGTGGGAGACAGCCTCCTAGTTCATTTTGTGTAGATTTACCCGCATTTACAATGACAGAATGGGAAAGATATGCTGAATATATATTTTCTTACATGTGGCTGGAAGATTATCTTTTTAATAATATTGATACTGACAAAATGAAAAAAAAGGCGGCTGGTTATGTAATTTACAATATGAATCATGCGGTCAAAATGAATCCTCACGACATCTGGCCAAAATACTGGCTTGCTTATTTTAAAACTGAAAAAGCAAAACTCAGCAACAAAAAGTCGGCTTTTAAAGCAGCTATTTCTGAATGGGAAAACTTTTTTAAAGAAGATGCTGCCTATACATGTCCCGCTTTACTTCAAGCCTACAGAAGAATTGCATATTGTTATTCAGAACTAGGCGATAAAGCCCAAGAGCAGTTGTATTTTGAAAAAGCAAAACGATTGGCTGGCATTTTTCCTTTTGACTCTATGAATGAATATTATTTCGGATATTGAGTTTATCACAATCAATAAAAATTGATTAAAATAAGGGATTAAATATAACTTGCTGAAAAAATTAATCGAACTTTAGGGCAAAGCAAGGTAGCGGTAGTACGAAGCTCTACGCCGCTTAAAATACAAAACTGGCAAATTGAATTGTAGTATGCGGACCTCAAGCAGTTGGAAAAATGACTGTCGCAGAAAGTTTGAGAGATAAACTGAAATACAACATGATGATGAATCATGACAGTATTGAAGTTTCAGACAGTATTTTTGGATTTGATACACCGGCGCAAAGAGAGTTCAACTCAATCTTCAGAGAAAAGGCATTTGAACTTGTTGTAAAACATAATGTGGATTTGCTTTTTACTTATGTAGCCGCTTTTGAAAAAGAATATCGATATGGAGTGTAACACTGTGAGCCTAATTAATACGAAGCCTGACAAAGTAAACTTACGCTTAAAAAAACTATCCGCTGATGATGTCCACGATATCTATAACATGTTACAGTCAATGCCAAAAGATGAAAATGGACTTGTTAATAAAGCAAATGGTCTTTCATACGAGGATTTTAAAACCTGGCTTGCAGCAAAACAGAAAGAATCAGAACAAACATGTCTTGTGGATGGCTGGAAGGTTCCTTCTACAACTTATTGGCTTTATGCCGATACTTTTCCTGTCGGATTTGGAAATCTGAGACATTTTCTTACCGAAACTTTGAGTAATGCAGGTGGTCATATCGGTTATGGAATTGCTCCTCAATATCGTGGAAAGGGTTATGGCAAGGAACTCTTAAGATTGCTGTTAATTGAAGCAAAAAAAAATTGGTTTGGAAAAAGTTCTTATCACAATACACTCAGATAATATCGCATCCCAAAAAGTTGCACTTGCAAATGGCGGTGTAATTACAGAAAAAACTGAAGAGCGTGTTTATATCTGGATAGAATCATCATCCATTAAATCAAGCCCGATAAATGACACTATTAATCTTGACTATTCCGAAATATCTTAAGATAATTATTTCGTAAAATCTTACGAATATTAGAGGTGTCTATGATAGCAATAAAACCTGTTTCTGATTTACGAAATTACAATGAAGTATTACAGGATGTCGCAGATGAATCTCCTGTTTTTCTTACAAAAAACGGAAGAGGCACTTATGCTGTTATTACCATTAAAGATTACGAAAGATTAACCGCCACAAAAACCCTTTTTGCAGAATTAAAAAAAGGTGAAGAATCCGCTGAAAAAAAAGGCTGGTTGGATCCTGCTGATGTTAGAAAAATGGTAGGTCTTTAATGTTTACAGTGAAGATTACTCCACAAGCAGCAGAAGATTTACTCGAAATAAAAAATTACATAGAAAATGAAGTTCAAAATCCAATTGCAGCACATAATACTATCAAAACTATCGTAGAAACATATGAAAACTTGTCTACCATTGCCGAAACAGGTATTCCGGTAGAAAGATATGTTCACTTTCCTACTGATTATAAATTTGTTCTGGCAAATAATTATTCAATCTTTTACAGAATTGATGGTGATATTGTAAGAGTAATAAGAATAATATATTCAAAGCGAGATTTTGCAAGAATCTTATTTGAAGATAAATAATCACATAACAAAGCCCACTGAGCTGGAAACGAAATAGATTAAAAGGTAAGCAACTATTGGCGCTTATATAAATCAACAGAAATTTAGTGGGATAAACGGAGTTAAAAATGATTATAAGAGAAGCAATAGGAAAAGATGTTTTTGATCTCAAAGAATTGTATTTTGTGTATCTTACAAAATGGCCACCAAAAGAAGAGCAAAATATGGAGCAGTGGGCCCAGATGCTTGAAGATTTTCGAAAAAATGATTCTTTTTATATTCTTGTGGTTGAAGATGAAGGCAAAGTTGTATCTTCGGTTCAGTTAGCAATCATACCAAGTTTAACTCATAATGTACGAAGTTTTGCAATTGTAGAAAATGTGGTGACTCATGAAAACTACCGAAACAAAGGTTATGCCTCGGCATTACTTCAGAAGGCTGCGGAAATTGCAAGAAATCACAATTGCTATAAATTGTCTTTAGAAACCGGCTCAAACAGAGAAAGTACTTTGAACTTTTATAAAAATAACGGTTTTGAAATAGATTCTAAACATTCCTGTTTGATGCGATTGGAATAGAAAGGTATAATACATTGTAGGCGGGGGCAAGCCCGCTACGGAACAATCAATTGTTCCAAGCCATTATTTCGATGAGCCTAAAAAATGCTATCGAATTTTTCTTAACGACTCTTCGATTGAAGGCAGGTACAACCAATTGTTAGGTTGATGGTGCTTTGCACCACTTTCGTTGAAATTAAAATCTCCAACATTTTTTCTCTAAAAATTTGGGTAGTGTACACTACCCAAAGGACTTGAAAGAGTCCTTTGGGGGAAGTCTTGCTACGCTCGACTTCCCCCAAAATCAAAAAATAAAATCGTTGGAGGTTTTTATGAAACAATTTTCTAAAGTTACAGCAATCGTTGCTGCATTGATTATGACATGTGCATTCACTAGCTGTAAAAACTCGACAAATGTAAATGTAGATGACGGTAATTCGACATCAAAACTTAACGCACCAACAAATTTGGTTATCAACTCTATGACAGATAACACAACTTCTTGCGATGTAAACATTACATTCAATTATGATGGTAAAACAGGTCTTGATGGGGCAACAAATGCTGTTCTTGGATATGCAACTACAAACGATTCTTCAAAAGCATATTATGATACGAATACTTATGCCAAAGTCGAAGCTGGCTCAAATACACGAACTGTACAGATTCCTTCAACTAGTGCACCATATTTGGTACCTGTTAATGGAAAAAAGTATTATTTCTGGCTTAAAGTGACAAGTACCGCAAACAATATGTCTGACAGTGCATGGAGTAATGTAGCTGAATTTACCTATACTAAATAAAAAATTTTAGAATATTCTTTCGGCGGGTCAAGCCCGCCTTTTTTATTTGGCAAAGCATATCAATTATGGTACTTTTTAAAAACCGACAGCGGAACACACCCGCACTGGTTACTTTTTAAGAGGGAAAAATGATTGAAATAATAAAGGCTGATAATTCAAATATTGAAGAGCTTATGTCTATTCGCCTTGAAATGCTGAAGATTGTAAATAACATGAGCGACGAAGATAAGTTTGATAAAGTTTTAGTTGAATCTTCCCGTGAATATTTCCTAAATGGAAATCAAACAACTTTACTTGCAAAAGATGGCGAAAAAATAATTGCCTGTGCTTCCATCAGTTATATTTTACTAATGCCAACTTTTAGTCACCCTACAGGAAAACGTGCTCATTTGATGAATGTTTATACAAATAAAGCATACCGACATCAAGGAATTGCTAAAAAAATGGTTAGGCAGCTTATAGCAGAAGCAAAAGAAAAAGGCTGTACTGAAATCTCACTTGATGCAAGGCCCGACGGAAAACCTCTTTATAAAGTACTGGGATTTACAGAAAATAAAGAAGGTATGGTTTTAGAACTGTAACAGTAAATCAACTAAATGCCTTTAAGTCTTTACACAGACTAAATAATATATAAAAATCAGGCAGGTAGTAAAACCACCTGCCTGAAAAAGTCATTTCTTTGCTCACATCCCACTGACGTGGGTATTAATCTATCTTACACTGTACAACAAGTCGCCATAACTTGGGAATGGCCACAATTCTTTTGGAGTAATAACTTCCAGTTCATCTGCCACCGCACGCAATTCGCCCATAGCGGCAAAAACATTTTCGCGGTAGAAGAAGGCAGTCTTTCCAGAATCACCCTTATCTGCAAGCTCTTTTGCTTCATTTACAGCAGATTCAAGCTGACATGTTTTTGCAAAAATTGAACTTGTAAGGGCAGAAACCTTCTTAAGCATCTGAGCCTCGTAAGTACAGTCACACTCATCGCAGGCAGCCTTCTTTAAGCCGATTGTCTGGGCAAGTTTTGAAGAATATTTACTTGCACATGGAAGAATATCCTTCTTTGCCATTTCCAGCATAGTTTCTGCTTCAATATTGATAATCTTAGAATAATTTTCATTATGGATTTCGTAACGGCTTTCAAGTTCGACTTTGCTATAAACACCGAATTTTTCAAAAAGCTTAACGTTTTCTTCATCCATTGTATGAGAAAGAGCTTCTGGAGTTGAACGAAGATTTGAAAGACCACGTTTTTCTGCTTCTTTAACCCAAGATTCATCATAACCGTTTCCATTAAAGATAATTCTTTTATGCTCTTTGATTGTATCCAAAATCAACTGGTGTAAATCGTTCTTGAAATCTTTTGATTTTTCAAGTTTATCTGCAAATTCGCTCAAAACATCTGCAACAGCTGTGTTCAAGAATACGTTTGCACAGGCAATTGATTCATTTGATCCAAGCATTCGGAATTCAAACTTGTTTCCAGTAAATGCAAATGGAGAAGTTCTGTTACGATCAGTTGTATCCTTGTTGAATTCTGGAAGGACAGTTACTCCAATCTGCATCTTTTCTTTTTCATGCTTACCGTAAGGTTTTCCCTGTTCAAGACAATCAAGAATTTCAGAAAGTTCGTCACCCAGGAAGATAGAGATGATGGCTGGAGGCGCTTCGTTAGCTCCAAGTCTATGGTCGTTTCCTGCAGATGCAACTGAAATACGGAGTAAATTCTGGTATTTATCAACTGCTTTAATAATTGCAGACAAGAAGATTAGGAACTGGGCATTGCTGGCAGGAGTTGCACCTGGATCCAAAAGGTTTTTACCAGTGTTAGTAGAAATTGACCAGTTATTGTGCTTACCACTTCCATTTACTCCGGCAAATGGTTTTTCATGAAGTAAACAAACCATTCCGTGACGAGCAGCAACTTTTTTCATAATTTCCATTGTCAACTGGTTATGGTCACATGCAATATTTGTTGTAGAGAAGATTGGAGCAAGTTCGTGCTGAGCTGGAGCAACTTCGTTATGTTCGGTCTTAGCAAGAATTCCAAGTTTCCAAAGTTCCTTGTTCAAATCCTTCATAAAACTCTGAACACGAGGCTTAATCATACCAAAATAGTGATCTTCCAATTCCTGACCTTTAGGAGCCTTTGCACCAAAAAGAGTACGTCCTGTATAAATCAAGTCTTCGCGTTTGTCGTAAACTTCTTTATCAACAAGGAAATATTCCTGTTCAGGACCAACTGTTGTTTTTACAGAAGTAACATTTTCGTTTCCTTCGAATAAATGGAGCACTCGAACAGCCTCTTTTGAAATTGCCTGCATAGAACGTAAAAGAGGAGTCTTCTTGTCCAAAGCTTCTCCTGTATATGAACAGAATGCAGTTGGAATACACAAAGTTCCGTCTTTTATAAAAGCGTATGATGTAGGATCCCAGGCAGTATAACCGCGGGCCTCAAATGTGGCACGAATTCCTCCACTTGGGAAGCTGGATGCATCTGGCTCACCCTGAACCAGTTCCTTTCCAGAAAATTCCATTATCACTTTACCGCCGTCGATTGGACTAATAAAACTATCGTGCTTTTCTGCTGTAATTCCAGTAAGTGGCTGGAACCAGTGTGTATAATGGGTTGCACCCTTTTCCAAAGCCCAGTCTTTCATTGCATTTGCAACAACTGTAGCTACAGAAGGATCAAGCTTTTCGCCCCCTTCAATTGTTTTCATAAGCTGCTTATAAGTTTCCTTTGGTAAGCGAGCTTTCATTACTGTTTCGTTAAAAACATTTTCTCCAAAAATAGAAGTAACTTCGTCCATTTTTTCCTCCGGTAAAGTTAAAATTAAAAGGCGCCGCAACTCCAGACTATTTTGATAATCTAAAATCACGACGCCTTTGTCGATTAAATATTAAATTTTGCGTTAATACGTCGAGTCAAGGCACGCGTACGCTTAAAGCCTTGACTTCGCCGTTTTTAGGGTTTGTAATAAACCCTAAATAAAAAAGGTC
>CAMNGG010000192.1 GCA_946537975.1 uncultured Treponema sp.
ATGCAGCTTCCTTCAATTCCGATGCGCTCTACAACACCGTTAGCCATTACTTCTTTGTTGTCCCAGTCATAAACCTGATACTTTGCAGATGAAGATCCGCAGTTCAATGTTAAGATTACCATTGATATCTCCTAAAAAAATGAATAATCTATTATAAAAAAATCAAAGTAGATATTCAATATTTTAGCCACACGGATTTTGAAACGACTAACGTCGTTTCTTTAAATAATTAATATAGATTTTGCGTTAGCAAAATCCAAATCCGTGTGGCTATATTTTTTATAATTTTACAATATTGCTTGAGTTGTACTTCGGTTGTTTTTTATACAAATATTTCAGTGGATGTACATCAAAGGCATTTACGTACCAGCCGCCGACTTCTTCCAAATCAATAATGCTCGAAGAAACTGAACGGTAAAGCGGCAAAACCATTCCCTCATCAAGAAGAATGTTTTCTGCCTGACCAAGAAGATTCAGACGTTCACTTTCACCCGCAGTTGCGGCCTGTTCAAGCAAAGCATCAAACTCTGCATTTTTCCAGCCAGACTCGTTCATTGTTGAAGCACCACGAAAAAGTTCAAGAAAGGCAAGAGGATCCGCAAAGTCTCCAATCCAGGAAGTAACAAGCAAATCGGCATCAGCAGTATCAATAGTAGAATAATATAAATAAGACGGAATTTTACTTATCTGCACTGAAATACCCAGCGGCTCCAGACTATCACGAATCAGTTTCTCATCTTCCTCTGTAAATTCATTTTCAAAAACATGCATGTAAAGAGGTATTATCTCTTCCTGAGGAATCTGATATTTGGTCCGGGCATCCTGCATTTTCATTGACGCCTCAATTTCATCTGTATAATCAAAGCCGTCAATCTGCGGATAACCCGCCAGAGGATACACAAGCGTTGTCGCAGGAATCAGATATTTTTTATGAATTTCATTCCAGGGGAAGGCCTCGAGAATTGCATTTCTAAATTCAGGGTAATCCCAAACCTTAGAGCATTTACTTTCGGCCGGCTTACGGCTAGACATCTTAAAATATAAAAAGCCTGTTCCAAAGGTTGCGTTCAGTTGAAAGGCATTCAGGTCAAGAAGCTTCTGCTGATTTACATTTGCGGTAATCCAGTCAACCGCACCGGTATTAAAATAATAAGTATTGTCCTCTGCATTTTCCGACTGCAAAAAAGTTATACGTTCAAGAGTTACATTATCCTTATCCCAGTAGTAAGGATTTTTTTTAAGAATATATTTTCGTTCAGTAAAGATTTCCAGTTCATAAGGACCGCTGTAAACCTCGGGGTCACTATGAGTAATCGAAAAGGCTGTATGACATAAAATTTTTGGAAGATAATTAGCAGGACTATTCAGATAAATAGAAAGAACATTTTCGGAAGTTGCATAAATACCAACCTGACTAAAATCTGCCAGACCGTTTCTAAAGGCCTCTGCCCCGCGTACAATATCAAAAAGTGAAGAATAAGGAGAAGCCGGATTTGCCAGCATTCGCAGCCAGCTGTCACGCACAGCCTCCGCAGTTATTTTTTCTCCGTTACTGAAAAAGGCATCATCGCGCAGAGTAATTGACCAGCGTTTTTTATCGCGGGAAATTTTAAACTCCTTTGCGATTGCATACTGAGGTTCAAGAGAAACCGGGCTCAATGTAAAAAGACCTTCATAAAGTCCATTTAAAATCTGCGAGTCGCTCGAATAGTTCGTAATCTGCGGATTCAATTCATGCTGACGCACGGCTTCAACTATAATAAAGTTTTGCTGAAGCTCCTGAGGTAAGGCATCCGGCATTACCTCTTGATTCTGACTTTCTTCAAACTCCTGAGAAAAGACAGGAGCTAAAAGAAAACTCAAAGCCAGAAAGGCAAAAGCATATTTTTTTATTGTTTTAATCATTAGTAATTCCCAACTTACGCATTTGTTCTGTTTCTTCTTTATAAGAAGCATAGTCACTGCGTTTCTTATTAGCATTTATTATGGAATTGCGCAAGGCAGAAAGCTCAATCTGCATACCTTTTACACGGGCTTTGAATTCATTTGAAACTTCATTTTTAAAATATGCATCAAGAGAATTGATAATTACAAATTCCGACTGAAGCTCAGAAATCTGCTTATTCACAAAGGTTAGAACAGCGTCTTCATTGGCAGAATCGATTCGCTGGTATTCATTACCCTTTACGGCGATTCCATTATAAACACGCTCTTTTTTACTGAGCTCTGTCATAAACTCAGTTACATTAATTTTTTGGATTCTTTCTGTGCCTGTTTTTGTATCCTTTACAGGCAGCTGACAGCTTCTTTCAGGCTCTTTAAGATTAAAGGCTTTCACAAGCAATGCCATAAGCTTATTCCACAAGGTCGCTTTACGGGTAAAAAGAATATCAAAATTTTCACTGAGCTTAGCATGCAGTTGTACCAGAGTTGGGGCACAGGCTCCGATTG
This sequence comes from uncultured Treponema sp., assembly GCA_946537975.1. GTDB lineage: Bacteria > Spirochaetota > Spirochaetia > Treponematales > Treponemataceae > Treponema_D. The sequence goes on from CAMNGG010000192.1 coordinate 2,452, forward strand.
CAAGCACGGTCTGCATTAGCATTTCTTTTGGATCCGGTCCAGACTTTTTCTTCTCTTCTGCCTTTACCGGATTTTTAATTGCGAGTCTGTCAAAAACAGCAGCCTGCTTTGCTTCTTTATTCGGACCATGGTCTTCTTCAATAATTTCATTTACAAGATCATTATAGAAAGTTTTTTTACCGGTAACCTTTGAATAAAGCCTCTTGATTTCTGCAAGCTCACTTTCTGGAGATTCAAGTGCCTTCTCTTTATTAAAATCAGGATGCTCAAATACGTCCTTTCGAATACCACCCTTATAAAGTTCACGTTGAAAAACTCCAAGCTCATTAAGCATTTTCCCAATTGTTTTTGCCGCCTGAGAACATTTCGAAACGCTGTCGTTTATCATACTCTGAACTACACTTGGAGCCCCGTTTTTTGCATGGCTGATTGTAATTGCGAGTGCCCGGGTATTCATTTTAACATTGTTCATTGAAAGGTCATCCCATTCAAAAACCTTATTAAAATCGAGCAGCATTTTTATATTTTGAAGAGTAAAATTTTCTGTAGAAAAACGGAAATAAGTACAGATATAATCCAGCATAGTCTCATAATTCGAAAACCGTTCTCCAAAAACATTTGGAATGTCGCTTTCAGCAAATGGATTCGATTCCGGAACTACGATAGATGAAATTTTCTTATCCAGACGATATGGGTCCGGAACAATAAGAGATTTTTTTACAAAGTTTTCATACAGATTTCTTACGCAGGTATGCAAAAGTCTGTATTGGCTGAGCAATTCCTGAAGACACTCTGTATTATACCATTCCTGTTTTTTACTTAGAGCCTGTTGAAGCTCCTGGTGAAATTTTTCCTCTTCCATAACTTCTATTATCGGCAGAAAACCCCAATTACTTGCCTAAAATCTTTACAGGGGTTCCTGGAACAACAGAATCGAAATTCACCTCAAGCTGATTACCATCTTTATCAGTTCCAACGACAAAATAGAAGGAATCATCTTCTGCACGGAAAATCTTTCCCTTTACAGTTTTGTCCGCCTTAAATTCAGCATCTGCACCCTGTTCGGTTATAAGATAACGAGCCTTGCCCGTAACATAAATAAGAATGTGCTCGTAATTCTTTCCAGATACAATTACCGCATTTGTTTTAGCCAGAGTCAGCAGAGTTTCATAAGACTGCTCATAAAAAATCTGCTGTTCCTGAAGCTGCTTACTGCTTTCGGCAAGCTGACTGTTAAGACTATTTATTTTTCCGTTCAACTGAATTGTTTCATTATAAAGAGATATAGTTGTATCCGCAAAAGTCTGACTCATCTGATTAACAAGTTTATGAGAAGCCGATACATAAGACGGAATAGAATTCTTTTGAGGAATTGCAGAAACCGCAGTATCAAGGTATTTATAATCATCATAAAGCTTCTGATACTCGTTCATACTCACAGAAATTCTTTGGCCGGAAACACCATTTGCACTCATTGTCTCAGCACTATTAAAATCTCCAGCTCCTGCTGCCTCTGCATTTTTTATAATCTCTGCGGCTTCTGCATCATTAAGCACCGGATCAAGCATGGCAATTTCATTCTGATACTGTAATGAAACTGAACTTACTGCATTTCTCATATCATCAGAATTTTTCTTTTGATTTTCAGAAAGCTTTCTGTTCAGCTCTGCTATACGTACTTCATACTGGTCTTTGATTTTCTGCTGCTCAAGCTCTTTTACCTTGCGCTCACTATCCAGAGCTTTTTCCTTTTCCTGGGCTGCCTGAATTTTTGTGGCATCAAATTCAGCAAGCTGATTTTTGTATTCTTCAATTTCTTTGTCTGCCTGTACCAGCTGGGCATCATATTCATTATGTACGTCAGCAAGAGCCGCTTTATATTTTTTATCTGCCTCGGCAATAAGCTCGTTACGTCTTCTCTTTGTAAGGCGGGTCATAGATTCAATTACAAAAAGATCATTCGTATGCTCATCCTCTGTTGCCTTAAGCTTAACAGACATATCACCTTCAATTGTTGCCCGTTTCTTTACCGCATTATCGTAGTTTGTCTGTGCCGCGCCGACAGTGTTTAAAAGATTCATAAGATTAAGATCATCGAACTCCGCAACGCTAACGGTAATTTCTTCATTGTGAGCCGAAATTGTTTTTGTCATTATAAAGGCAACCGCAAATACTACTAAGAAACAGCCTGTAAGCATAAGGGCAGAAAAAGGCGAATGATTCTTCTTCGATTTTGCATATTCCTTCTCAATATTATAATTCTGTTCAGTAGAAGTCTGGTGAATGCGTTCCAGCTCTTTTCCAAGAAAGAGCATTACTTCTTTATGAATCTGATTTGATTTTTCTTCTTCTGTTATTTTGTTGTCATTGCCCATATTCCGCTCCAATCTGCAGGTGCGCTCTTAGATCCCATTCGCTCAAG